>NZ_JBFTNE010000438.1:0-302 GCF_056397325.1 Cupriavidus sp. 05N39 | reverse complement strand
ATCATCTGGGACGGCGCAGCGCAGCACAAGAGTCGCATCGTGCGCGACTACCTCGATAGCACTGGTGGGGCAGTGCAGATGGCCTTTGTCCCGCCCTACAGCCCGGACCTGAATCCAGTGGAGTATCTCTGGGCCTGGCTCAAGCGCCATGCCCTGGCCAACTTCTGCCCACACTCGCTCACCGAACTCAAAACGACCGCCCGCAATCGGCTGCGCAGCGCACAACAACGCGCCAACATCATTGCCGCGTGCTGGAAGCAGGCCGAGTTGTGGTGATGTCATCATTTATACAAGGATCAATA
>NZ_JBFTNE010000437.1:0-324 GCF_056397325.1 Cupriavidus sp. 05N39 | reverse complement strand
ATTTCAGAAAACGCTTGCCATGGCCGAGGGGCTCCCTTAAGATTCGCCCCCTCGCAACACAACTACCGCGCTGCAAAGCAGGCGGGACAAGGGTTGCGGGGTTGGCAGGGTGGTTGGCGGCGCGAAAGGCGCGGCGAACTGAAGTAAAAAAACCTGTTGACGAAACGCTGATTGCTCTTCATAATCTCGTTTCTCTGCTGCAGAAAACGCAGTGACGCGGTAAGCAAAGCGAACCGCGGCTAGTTCTTTAACAAACAAACAACCGATAAGTGTGGGCGCTTGATAGCGGATGCGGAAGACTTCGGTCTTTTAGCTTACAAGTTA
>NZ_JBFTNE010000436.1:0-336 GCF_056397325.1 Cupriavidus sp. 05N39 | reverse complement strand
CACGATGATGGATGGCATGGTGGTTCTCCTTGGCTTCACTGAATGACTTGAAATGTTCCTGAGTGGCTGGTTGGCAGCGGAGGTGGCGGGGCCGCCTCCGCGTCTGCCGGGCCGTTCAGCGATAGATGTTGTTTTGGGCGTTCTGCGTCGARKKGACATGCGACTTGATGTCGTCGACGAAGGCCGCGTTGTTGCCATTCATGTTGGTGACGTTCTGCGTCTGGCCGATCAGTTGYKMRGCRTTGAAGGTCGAGTCGATCTTGACGGCGCTGAACACGGGCAGGAAGGGCACGAAGCCGCCGCGCACGGCGCGCATGGCGCGGGCGTCGAGTTCTT
>NZ_JBFTNE010000435.1:0-348 GCF_056397325.1 Cupriavidus sp. 05N39 | reverse complement strand
AGACCAGGTCGTCGATCACGCCCCGCTTGTGGCGCAGATGCCGGCCCGCCACCACGAAGCTGGCGGTAAGCCGCTTCAGGTCCCATTCCCAGGGCCCGAGGCTGGTYTCGTCGAAATCGTTGAGGTCGAACAGCAGCGAGCGTTCAGGGCTGGCAAACCCGCCGAAGTTGGCCAGGTGGCAGTCGCCGCAGATCTGGATGGGGATGTCTGAATTCGGCGTACCGGCGAGGTCATGCGCCTGGATGATGGCGCTGCCACGGTAGAAGGTGAAAGGCGATTCGATCATGCGGCCATAGCGCAGCGGCACCAGCCGTTCGACACGGCCGGCGCTGTTGATCTCCAGCAAAC
>NZ_JBFTNE010000434.1:0-348 GCF_056397325.1 Cupriavidus sp. 05N39 | reverse complement strand
GCTGCCGTTCGACTTGCATGTGTAAGGCATGCCGCCAGCGTTCAATCTGAGCCAGGATCAAACTCTTCAGTTTAATACCTGTGTGRTYCYKRMGRAYCTCGCTCTTTCGAGCGGTCGCTCACTCTCAGAAAACTGACTGGCTACATCCGYGATTTGCACCCCGGACATAACCAACATGTTTTACTGTGCGAGCACTTTATAACTTGTAAGCTAAAAGACCGAAGTCTTCCGCATCCGCTATCAAGCGCCCACACTTATCGGTTGTTTGTTTGTTAAAGAACTAGCCGCGGTTCGCTTTGCTTACCGCGTCACTGCGTTTTCTGCAGCAGAGAAACGAGATTATGAAGA
>NZ_JBFTNE010000433.1:0-350 GCF_056397325.1 Cupriavidus sp. 05N39 | reverse complement strand
GGCCAGGGTGATGCCGTAGTTGTAGGTCAGCTCGTCGCCCGGCTGGATGTCCTTGATCGCCTCGATGAACACCTTGTCCTCGCGGCGGTTGTCACCCTCGGCCTCTTCGATCACCGCCTCGCAGTTCGGCTCGCAGCTGTGGTTCAACCAGCGCGCGTCGTTGCCCTTGTAGTTGGCGTCGATGACGTAATCGTCGTTCAGGGTGAACAGGAAGGTGTGACCACTCTCCACGTCCCCGGTATCATCGGCATCCACGTCGGCGTGGCTGCGCAGCAGACCCTTGTACTGGATGACCCGCTCGCCCTGCTTGATCGGCGCCAGCGCGAACACGCCATTGCCATGGATGGAGG
>NZ_JBFTNE010000432.1:0-350 GCF_056397325.1 Cupriavidus sp. 05N39 | reverse complement strand
CAGGGGACCTTCGGGCCTTGCGCGGATAGATGAGCCGATGTCGGATTAGCTAGTTGGCGGGGTAAAGGCCCACCAAGGCGACGATCCGTAGCTGGTCTGAGAGGATGAYCAGCCACACTGGAACTGAGACACGGTCCAGACTCCTACGGGAGGCAGCAGTGGGGAATATTGCACAATGGGCGCAAGCCTGATGCAGCCATGCCGCGTGTATGAAGAAGGCCTTCGGGTTGTAAAGTACTTTCAGCGGGGAGGAAGGSGATGMGGTTAATAACCKCGTYSATTGACGTTACCCGCAGAAGAAGCACCGGCTAACTCCGTGCCAGCAGCCGCGGTAATACGGAGGGTGCAAG
>NZ_JBFTNE010000431.1:0-350 GCF_056397325.1 Cupriavidus sp. 05N39 | reverse complement strand
GATCTCGAACAGGGTGGGGCGCGAGAACTGCAGGCTGGCGCGGCCACGGCGCGGGCCGATCACGCTGACCGGGTGGTCCACGTTCACCACCTGGTCGATGCGGTACTGGCCGCGCTGCAACTGCAGCTGGTCGCCCGGCGCGCTGCTGGCCACGGCGCGGGCGAGGGTGTCCTCACCCGGTGCCACCTTGCGGGTGGCGCCACTGTCCAGCGCGGTACGGGTCAGCGCCTTGGGATACCAGCCCACGCCCACCTGCTCGCGCGCGATCGGCGCGAGGTCGCGCGGCGCACCGGCGGTGATGGTGTCCACCGGGTACTGCAGGCCGTTGGCCGCGCGCTGCAGGGTCACCT
>NZ_JBFTNE010000430.1:0-350 GCF_056397325.1 Cupriavidus sp. 05N39 | reverse complement strand
CCTCGGTGGCGGCATCGCCGGCGATGTCACCGGCACTGGACAGGTCGCGCAGGCCCACCGCATGGCGCAGCTCCTTCAACAGCGGCATCGCATACTGCTCGCGCAACTGCTGGCCGCGGCGGCGCAACAGCGCCTCGATCTTCTCCGGCTCGGCCATCAGCGCGTCATAACGCTCGCGCAGCGGGGTCAGTTCGGCATCGATGCGCTCGAACAGCTGCTGCTTGGCATCGCCCCAGCTGATGCCGTCGGCAAACGCCTGCGCGAACGCGGCGGTCTGCTCGGCACTGGCAAAGGCCTGGTACATCTGGAACAGCGCCGAGCCCTCGGTGCTCTTCGGCTCGCCCGGTGCG
>NZ_JBFTNE010000429.1:0-352 GCF_056397325.1 Cupriavidus sp. 05N39 | reverse complement strand
GCCTTGCCCTCGCGCAGGCGCACGACCATTTCCTGCATCACCCCACCGAGCGATTCGGTGCTGCCGCGCTGGTGGAAGATGGTCTGGCCGCGCGCGGCCAACCAGCCCACCACGGGCCAGCCGGCGATTTCGCGCTTGGCGACGAAGCCCATCATGCGCTGGCTGTGCAGCACCGAGATGTCCACCCAGCTGACGTGATTGGCCACGAACAGCACGGCACCCGGCAGCGGCGTGCCGATCCGCTGCAGGCGGAAGCCGAAGATCCACATCAGCCCGCCGGACCATGCGTTGACCGCGGCATGCTCGAACAGGCGCGTGCCCACGCGCATGCGTCCCCATGGCGGGAGCATGG
>NZ_JBFTNE010000428.1:0-352 GCF_056397325.1 Cupriavidus sp. 05N39 | reverse complement strand
GCGCAGCACCAGCCGCGCCACGTGGGCCAGGCCGATGCCGATGAAGGCCTGCGGCTGCGCCTCGTCCAAGCACTGTTTGAGCGCGCGCTTGTCGATGCCGGGGTCGACAAGCACCGGCACCGCGCCGTTCTTGAACAGCGCGAACATCAGCAGAAAGAACTCCGGCGAGGGCCGCACCATCACCACCGCGCGCACGCCGCGGCCGATGCCGTGGGTGGCCAGGCCGGCGGCCATGGCGTCGCTGCGCGCGTTGAGGGTGCGGTAGTCCAGGGTGACGTCATAGGCGGCCATCCCGCCCGCACCGGGCTTTCCGGGGCAGCGGATGGCGATCTGGTCGGGGCGTTCACGGGCC
>NZ_JBFTNE010000427.1:0-354 GCF_056397325.1 Cupriavidus sp. 05N39 | reverse complement strand
CATCCACGCTGGCCAGCACCACGCTGCGCACGCCGTTGATGTCGTCGGCAAAGCGCTGCAGGTGACCGGCCAGGCGCGTCCGCAGTGCGGCATCCAGGCCGCGCACCTCGTGTCCGTCAGCCATGCGCCGCCACCAGTGCCCCGGCTTCCATCTCGCTCATCAGCACGTCCATCAGGCACAGCCCCTGTTCGCGGTCACGCGCATCCAGCGGCACCACCGGCAACCAGCGCCCCTCGCGCCCGGCCCGGACCGCGCAGGCCTCCAGGTCGAACTGCGGAGCCAGGTCCAGCCGCGATACCCCGATCACCGCCGGCACCTGCGCGGCGTGCTGCAGCAGCACGCCCAGGTAGGCC
>NZ_JBFTNE010000426.1:0-354 GCF_056397325.1 Cupriavidus sp. 05N39 | reverse complement strand
CCTCCACGCTGCCCGACAGTGGCTGGCCGTGGACGGTTCCCGGTGGACCGCCGGGCAGCGCTGCGCGCTCGTGATCATGGGCGCGCCAGCGCCGCATGAAGCGCTCCTGTTCCTGCAGCGCGCCATCCAGGCGGCGGAAGTGGAACTCGATCTTGTCCTGTTCTTCGCGCAGCAACTGCAGCGTGGTCGACAGCACCAGCCCGGCCTGGATCGTGGCCAGGACGATCACGCCGATCAGCAGCGCATGGACGCGCAGCGAACGGCGGGCGAGCTGGCGGATGGGTGCGGCCTCGGGCATGGAATCCCCTTCTGGTGGTGGCAGCGTAGCGCGGGGGCAGCGCGATGCTGCATGCC
>NZ_JBFTNE010000425.1:0-355 GCF_056397325.1 Cupriavidus sp. 05N39 | reverse complement strand
GTGCTGTCCGAGTCGCTGTCGCAGTACTCGGCGTTGATGGTGATGGAGAAGACGTACGGCCGCGCCCACATGCGCCAGTTCCTGAAGACCGAACTGGACCGTTACCTGGCCGGACGCGGCGGCGAGCGCATCGAGGAGCTGCCGCTGGAGCGGGTGGAGAACCAGCAGTACATCCACTACGAGAAGGGCTCACTGGTGTTCTACCGCCTGCGCGAGGAGATCGGCGAGGCCGCGCTCAACCGCGCGCTCAAGCGCTTCCTGGAGGACAAGGGCTACCAGCAACCGCCGTACACCACCTCGCGCGAGCTGTTGGCCTACATCCGCGCCGAGACCCCGGCCGACCGCCAGCAGGTGG
>NZ_JBFTNE010000424.1:0-356 GCF_056397325.1 Cupriavidus sp. 05N39 | reverse complement strand
GAGCAGCAGCATGTCGACGTCGGCCGTGGCCAGCTCGGACAGCGCGGCCAGCGCGTGCGCGGCGACGACCACCTGCACCCCGCGCGCGGCCAGCAGCCCGGCGTGGACCTCGGCCACCAGCGGATCGTCCTCGACCAGCAGCACCCTGCCCTCGCACGCGCCGTCGCCCGTGGGGACTGTGTCGACCCGGTCGGCACGGTCGTCCGCATCGGCGGCGGCCAGCGGCAGGCTCAGCACCAGCCGTCCGCCGCCGCCGGGCACCGCGTGCAGTCGCAGGTGGCCGTGCTGCGCGCGGGCACAGGCCTGCGCCCGCACCAGGGCCGCGCCGGATACCACGCCAGCGGACCGGGCCACGG
>NZ_JBFTNE010000423.1:0-356 GCF_056397325.1 Cupriavidus sp. 05N39 | reverse complement strand
GCTCACCGCCGGCTACAGCGTCGCGGTGGACCGCACCGTGGTGCCGCTAGGCAGCCTGCTGTGGCTGTCCACCACCCGCCCGGACGGCACCCCGGTGGTACGCCCGGTGGCCGCGCAGGACACCGGCGGCGCGATCGCCGGCGAAGTGCGCGCCGACCTGTTCTGGGGCACCGGCGACGCCGCCGGCAAGCTGGCCGGCGACATGAAGCAGAAGGGCAGCATCTGGATGCTGTGGCCGAAGGGCGCGGCGTTGCCGAAGGCACCGTAAGCGCTATCCGCCCTGGTGCGGTGGGCGCGTGCGCCGCAGCGTGGCCATGCCGGCGTGGCCACGCTGCGGCGTGAGGCCCGCTTCACGC
>NZ_JBFTNE010000422.1:0-357 GCF_056397325.1 Cupriavidus sp. 05N39 | reverse complement strand
GGTGGACACCTTCCAGTCACCGTCCGCCGCCACCGCCACGGTGCCGGCACCGCCCAGGGTGGCCACGCCCGCCACGTCCACGTGGTCGCTGCTGCCATCGGCGGCGACGTGGACGCGGTAGGTCGCGCTCGGATCGAACACCAGGTCACCGGTGATGGTCAGCCGGCCCACGGCGCTGTTCGGGCCCGGGTCCAGCACGCTGCCCGAACGCAGGTGCACGCTGCCCACGCGGCCGCTGCCGGCCAGGTAGGCACCGTTGTCCAGGTTCACCTGCCCGCCGAGTGCGCCGTCCACCATCAACCGGCCCTGGTCGACCACGGTGGTGCCGGCAAAGGCGCTGCTGTCGCCGCTCAGGGT
>NZ_JBFTNE010000421.1:0-357 GCF_056397325.1 Cupriavidus sp. 05N39 | reverse complement strand
CCGCGCGACCACGGGATGGCCGCAGCGTCGCACAGGTCCGCCCCGCAACACCATGCCGCCCAGCCAGCATGGCCCGGGAACGACGCTCGCTGTCGCGCCGCGCCCGATCCCCACGATCCGTTGCCATCAACGCTGGCAGAATGCCCGACCCGCCGCCCCTGCCCGCCCTGATGACGCCTGCCATTTCCACCACCCCCTCCCTGCTGGTCGACAGCCGTTGTACCCATGGCGAAGGCGCGCTGTGGTCGCCGCGCCGCCAGTGCCTGTTCTGGGTGGACATCAGCGAGCGACGCCTGTGGCAGTACCTGGCCGCCGATGGCAGCCGCCGCCACTGGGACCTGCCCGACCGCCCCGGCT
>NZ_JBFTNE010000420.1:0-357 GCF_056397325.1 Cupriavidus sp. 05N39 | reverse complement strand
CACCTCGTCCATGCGCCGGGCGCGATCCTCGAAAAAGGCGGCCACCTCCTGCGGGTCGAGCTCGGGAGGCGATGCGTCGCCGAATGCCGTTGTTATCCTTGCCACACCAGTTCCCCTGTTTTCATGCCTGCGCGGGCCGCCATAACGACCACCACAACGCGACCACCAACAGCAGGTAGGTCGTGCCAAGTGCCAGGACCGCACCGGCCCCGGCAAACGCCGGCACCCATGCGACCATCAACACCAGCAACAGAAGCAGCGCCCCCAGCTGCATCCCGATCCGTATCCGCTTGCGTCCGCGCGCCATCAACATGGTACAGCCAAGTGCCGACAAGCCAAGCAGCGCGGGGAACAGGC
>NZ_JBFTNE010000419.1:0-358 GCF_056397325.1 Cupriavidus sp. 05N39 | reverse complement strand
GGACACCTCCAAGGTGATGGGCTTCATCGGCGGCACCGCCGACCGTCCGTTGCCGATCCGTGACGAAGAGGCTGCTGCCATCCTCGATCGCGTTCAGGAAGGCGTCGAAAAGCCGCGTCCGAAGGTCCTGTTCGAGCCGGGCCAGATGGTCCGCGTCACCGAAGGCCCGTTCAACGACTTCAATGGCGTGGTCGAGGAAGTCAACTACGAGAAGAGCCGTCTGCGCGTCTCGGTGCTGATCTTCGGTCGTGCCACCCCGGTCGAACTCGAGTTCGGCCAGGTCGAAAAGCAGGCCTGATGCGCCTGTCCGGACCGGCGGGGCATGCCCCGCGGTCCGACCCATATGCCTGTACAGGCA
>NZ_JBFTNE010000418.1:0-359 GCF_056397325.1 Cupriavidus sp. 05N39 | reverse complement strand
CGCGGGCGCGGTGCAGCGCATCGCCGCTCTGCATGCGCAGCGCATCGCCGTCGAGGCCGCCGTGGGCGACCACGCGGGCATCGCCGACAGTCACCGACCATGCCCCGTCCTGCTGCTGCACCGTCACCGGCTGCTGGGTGCCGCGGTGCTCCAGCGTCAGCGTGCGCGGTGCGCGCGCGCCCAGCCGCCAGCCGTCCTGCTGCTGCCAGGGCGAGTGCGGGTCGCGTGCGTCGATGCGGGCTGCATCCTGGCTGCCGATGGCGGCCATGGCGGCCATCGCCCACAGGGCAGGATCGCTGTCGTCCGCGTTCGGCGCGAGCGCGGCCTGCTCGCGCTCGATCAGCGCGGTATCCAGGTCT
>NZ_JBFTNE010000417.1:0-359 GCF_056397325.1 Cupriavidus sp. 05N39 | reverse complement strand
GGTGAGCGCCACCTGCAGCGTACCGTCGCCACCGTACTTGATGGCGTTGTCGATCAGGTTCTTGATCGCCTCGCGCAGCAGCAGCGCGTCACCGCGCACCCAGGCCGTCTGCGCGCTCACCGCAAGCTGCACGCGCGGGGCGGGCAATGCCTGCGGCAGCGCTTCGTGCAGCGCCTGGTGCACCGTCTCGGCCAGGTCGACCGGGCCGAAATGCTGCAGGTTGGCGCGGTGGATCACGCTGGCATCGCTGAGCAGCTGGTTGAGCAGGCGGCTCATGTGGGTGGCATTGCGCTCGATGGCATGCAGGCTGCGGCGCATGTCCTCGGGATCTTCCTCGTCCAGCGCCAGCTGCGCCTGCG
>NZ_JBFTNE010000416.1:0-359 GCF_056397325.1 Cupriavidus sp. 05N39 | reverse complement strand
CTTGTAGCCCGGGTCGGTGTTGAACGTCGGGCCGTCATACCACTCGGTGCGCCGATCGAAGTACCACGGGGTGATGCCGGTCAGGCCGTTGTACATCAGGCTGTCGGCCTGGGTGTACGAGAGGTTGGCCTTGAGGTCGACGAGGTCGTTGCCCGGGTCGAACCGGTAGCGCAGGTTGTAGGCATCCAGGTCCACGCTGCCCGGCGACCACTGCGGCACGCGGTCGCGGTCCACGCGGATGATCTGCGAGGCCATGATCTCGCCCTGGTGGCCACTGTAGTGGCGGTAGCCGGCTTCCAGGGTCTGGCTGTCATCGATCCGCCAGGTGCCCTTGACCAGCACCGAGTTGGATTTGGAGG
>NZ_JBFTNE010000415.1:0-360 GCF_056397325.1 Cupriavidus sp. 05N39 | reverse complement strand
GTGTTGCTGCCGATCACCGGGTGGCTGGCGCGGTCGAAGAAGCGCAGTTCGCGGCGGTCGGCCGACATCATCGCCAGCCCGGCATTCTCGGTGCCGATCCACAGCTGGTTGCGTGCGTCCACGTGCACGCTCCACACGTGGTTGTCGCGCAGGCCATCCTCGGCGCGCCATACCCGGTAGGTGCGGCCGTCGTAGCGCGCCAGGCCATCGTTGGTGGCGATCCACAGGTAGCCGTAGCCATCCTCGGCCATGCGGTTGACCGTGTTGGACGGCAGGCCATCGAACACGGTCAGCTGGCGCGGCGTTGGCGGCACCGGCTGGGCATGGCCGAGCAACGGCCAGAGCCACGCGATCCCGATC
>NZ_JBFTNE010000414.1:0-360 GCF_056397325.1 Cupriavidus sp. 05N39 | reverse complement strand
GCGCCAGCGAGGGCGCGCGGAAGTTGTTGGAAATCGCCCCGCGCAGCGCGAACGCCGGGGTGAATTCATAGCGCAGGCCCAGCTTGCCGGTGAGCTCGCCGCCGTAGTCGTCGCTGTGTTCGTAACGCGCGGCCAGGTCGCTGGAGAAGTGCTCGCCGAACTGGCTGGACAGGCTGGCATAGGCGCTGGCCACGTCGCGCGACAGCGAGGTGGCGTCCTGCGGGGTCAGGCCACCGCCGGCCTGGGAGCCGGTCGGGCGGTCGGTGAACGGGCCGGCGGCGTAGCTGCTCGGGTCGCCCGGACGGGTCTGGTAGTGGTCGCGGCGTGCTTCCACGCCCAGCCCGAGGCTGTGGGTGATGG
>NZ_JBFTNE010000413.1:0-362 GCF_056397325.1 Cupriavidus sp. 05N39 | reverse complement strand
CTCCAGCAGGGCCTGGGCGACCGGCAGCACGCGCTGCTTGTCCGGGTCACGCACCGAGACGAAGGCCTTGCCCAGCGGCGGGGCCTTGATACCGCCGGCTTCCTGCGCGCGCGCGAAGGCGGCGCTGAAGCTGCGGCCCACGCCCATCACCTCGCCGGTGGAACGCATCTCCGGCCCGAGGATCGGATCGACGCCCTGGAACTTGGCGAACGGGAAGATCGCTTCCTTGACCGAGTAGTAATCCGGCACGATTTCCTTGGTGGCGCCCTGTTCGGCCAGGGTCTTGCCGGCCATGCAGCGCGCGGCGATCTTGGCCAGCGCCATGCCGGTGGCCTTGGACACGAACGGCACGGTGCGCGACG
>NZ_JBFTNE010000412.1:0-362 GCF_056397325.1 Cupriavidus sp. 05N39 | reverse complement strand
GACCTGGAGGGCAAGCGCGTGGTGGTGCTGGGCGGTGGCGACACCGGCATGGACTGCGTGCGCAGCGCGATCCGCTTGGGCGCGGCCAAGGTCACCTGCGCCTACCGCCGCGACGAGGCCAACATGCCCGGCTCGGCGCGCGAAGTGGCCAACGCCCGCGAGGAAGGCGTGCGCTTCCTGTTCAACCGCCAGCCGCTGTCGATCGAAGCCGGCGCCGATGACGAGGTGATCGGGGTGATGGTGGTGGAGACCCAGCTCGGTGAACCCGATGCACAGGGTCGCCGCAACGCAGTGCCGATCGAAGGCAGCGAATCGCTGCTCGAAGCGGACGTGGTGATCATCGCGTTCGGTTTTTCGCCGAC
>NZ_JBFTNE010000411.1:0-362 GCF_056397325.1 Cupriavidus sp. 05N39 | reverse complement strand
GTGTTCCTGTACCACGCGATCGCGGCGGGCATGGACATGGGCATCGTCAACGCCGGTGCGATGCCGATCTACGACGACCTCGATGCGGAACTGCGCGAGCGCGTGGAGGATGTGATCCTCAACCGTCGCCGTGACGGCACCGAGCGCCTGCTGGAGATCGCCGAGCGCTACAAGGGCAAAAAGGGCGAGGTCAAGGGCGAAGACCTGGCGTGGCGCGAGAAGCCGATCGACGCGCGTCTGGCGCACGCCCTGGTGCACGGCCTGGACGCCTGGGTGGAGGCCGATACCGAAGAAGCACGGATCCGCTCCAGCCGCCCGCTGGACGTGATCGAGGGCCCGCTGATGGATGGCATGAACATCGT
>NZ_JBFTNE010000410.1:0-364 GCF_056397325.1 Cupriavidus sp. 05N39 | reverse complement strand
GGTTCGTCTGGCGCGCAAAGCGCCAGGTAGCGGTATCCGTCCACTCCCCCATGCCAAAGCGCCTGCAGGCGCAGCGGCAGAGGCAAGAGAGAATCGCTGTGCTGGCCGAATATTTGCCGTCTCTGCTGTTTCTGATCGTTGCCACCGGTATCGGCGTATCGCTGATGCTGGTCGGCCGATTCCTCGGTCCACGACGTCCTGATCTGAAAAAGCTCTCGCCGTACGAATGCGGCTTCGAGGCTTTCGAGGACGCGCGCATGAAGTTCGATGTGCGCTACTACCTGATCGCGATCCAGTTCATCGTATTTGACTTGGAAATCATCTTCATCGTGCCGTGGACCCAGGTCTTCATGGAGCTGGGCGC
>NZ_JBFTNE010000409.1:0-364 GCF_056397325.1 Cupriavidus sp. 05N39 | reverse complement strand
GCTTCATCTCGGCCAGCAGCGCAGCCAATGCCGGGTTCGACTTCGCCGCGTGCTGGGCCAGCGGGTGTTCGCCGGCGATCGACACGAAGGTCACGCCCATCACGGTGTCCGGACGGGTGGTGAACACGCGCAGCGGGTCCAGCGCGCTGCCGTCGGCGTCACGCACGTCGAACTGGATCTCCAGTCCTTCCGAGCGGCCGATCCAGTTGCGCTGCATGGTCTTGACCGAATCGGGCCAGCCCGGCAGTTCATCCAGGCCGTCCAGCAGTTCCTGGGCGTAATCGGTGATGCGCAGGAACCACTGCGGGATCTCGCGCTTTTCCACCAGGGCGCCGGAGCGCCAGCCGCGGCCGTCGATGACCTG
>NZ_JBFTNE010000408.1:0-367 GCF_056397325.1 Cupriavidus sp. 05N39 | reverse complement strand
GTCCACGCCGGTCTCGCGCGCGATGCGCCCCAGCAGCGGTTCGTAAGTGTCGGCACCGAGGAAGGTCAGGCGCACGATGCGGCCGGCGACGGCGTCGAAATCCTTGTGCAGCTCGCCTTCGTCCACCTGCTCCGATTCGCTGACGAAGTGGCGGGTGGTGGGGTGCTGCGGGTGCAGGAACACCTGGGTGACCGGGCCGGTCTCGACCAGGTGGCCGGCATCGAGCACGGCAACGCGGTCGCAGACGCGGCGGATCACGTCCATCTCATGGGTGATCAGCACGATGGTCAGGCCGAGTTCGCGGTTGATCCTGCCCAGCAGCTTGAGCACCGAGGCGGTGGTCTGCGGGTCCAGCGCACTGGTGGGC
>NZ_JBFTNE010000407.1:0-367 GCF_056397325.1 Cupriavidus sp. 05N39 | reverse complement strand
ATCCCGCCCAGGTTGAGGATCGCCCGGTCTTCCCCGGCGGTCCCGAGCATGGCCAGGTGGAAGGCCGGCATCAGCGGCGCCCCATGGCCGCCTGCAGCCACATCGCGACGACGGAAATCGGCCACGGTGGTGATCCCGGTCGCCTCGGCAATCCGGTTGGCGTCGCCCAGCTGCATCGTGAACGCCGGATCGGCCAGCGGCCGGTGGCGCACCGTCTGCCCATGCGAACCGATCGCCCGCACCTGGCTGCGCTCCACGCCGCTCAAACGCAGCAGGGCATTGGCTGCCTCGGCAAAGGTGATCCCGATCGCCGCATCGATGCGGCCCAGCGCGTCCAGCGAGCCGATCGCCCCGCCTTCGCCCAGGC
>NZ_JBFTNE010000406.1:0-367 GCF_056397325.1 Cupriavidus sp. 05N39 | reverse complement strand
GTCCGGCGCACCGCTGCGCAGCTTTTCGCCCAGGGTCTGCAGGTCGCCCCAGTAGGCCTGGGTGGGCGTGGGCAGGTAGAAGTGCAGCGTGCCCACCCGCGCCTGGGTGGCCATCACCCGCAGCACGTCCGGGGAGATGTTGAGCGTGGCGAAGGCGAATACCCGTGCCGGCAGGCCCTGTGGCAGCGGCTGGCCGGCACCGTCGAAACGCGACAGGTAGGCATCGATGCGGCGTGCCCGGTACTGGTGGCCGCTGGCGATGTGCCGCCACAGTATCGCCTGTGGGTCGTGCGCGTCGGCGCCGGCCTCCCAGCGCAGCAGCCAGTCGCGGCGCCAGGCCTGGTACTTCTCGAAGACCGCCGCCAGC
>NZ_JBFTNE010000405.1:0-367 GCF_056397325.1 Cupriavidus sp. 05N39 | reverse complement strand
GCATCGTCGCCGAGATCACCAACACGCCCTGGAAGGAACGCCACGCCTACGTGCTGCCGGTGGCCGCGGCCGATGCCAACGGCCGCGCGCTGGCGTGGGAGTTCGACAAGCAGTTCCACGTCTCCCCGTTCATGCCGATGGACTGCCGCTACCGCTGGCGCTTCACCGCGCCCGGGCAGGACCTGCACGTGCACATGCAGGTCTGGCGCGGCGGCGAGCGCCAGTTCGACGCCGACCTGATGCTGCAACGCCATCCCATCACCGCGCGCGGGCTGGCCGGCGTGCTGCTGCGCTTTCCGCTGATGACCCTGCAGGTGGTAGCCGCCATCCATTGGCAGGCACTGCGCCTGTGGCTCAAGCGCAACCC
>NZ_JBFTNE010000404.1:0-370 GCF_056397325.1 Cupriavidus sp. 05N39 | reverse complement strand
ACCATCGACGGCAACCTGGTCACCGGCTTCGGCAACGACACGATCATCCTGTCCGACGGCTATATCGGCGGCAACATCAGCGTCAGCGGCGGCGACGATGCGATCACCATCACCGGCGGCACCGTGCGCGGCGAGATCCGCGCCAGCACCGGCAACGACCGCCTGGACTGGTCCGGCGGCGGGGTGGTGTACGGCACCGTGGACATGGGCGAGGGCAACGACGTCACCACCCTGAGCAACCTCAACAACAGCCACCTGGGCGCACTGCCGCTGTTCACCGGCGGCTTGGGCACCGACGTGCTGACCATGAACAACGTCAACACCAGCGGCGTGGCGCGCTTCACCGGCTGGGAACAGATCAGCCTGCAGC
>NZ_JBFTNE010000403.1:0-370 GCF_056397325.1 Cupriavidus sp. 05N39 | reverse complement strand
GGCTGGACCCGCGCCTGCAGGTGGCGCTGCCGCGCGCGCCGCTGGCGTTCGGGCCGGATGCGTTCGGCTGGTTCAGCGTGCGGTTCGGCGCGCAGGGGCCGGTGATCGATCCCGGCCAGGCCGAGGCCAGCCGGCAGTTGCTGATCGACTACGTGCGCCGGCTGCAGGCGCAACAGGGCGTGGATGCCGCGCACACGCTGGTGGCCGGTTTCAGCCAGGGCGGCATCATGAGTGCCGGCGTGGCCCTCACCGCACCGCGGGTGGCGCAGCGGTTTGCGGTCCTCTCCGGCCGCATCCTGCCCGAGATCGCCGCGCACATTCCGGCCGACATCGCCGCGCACGGCGTGCAGGGATTGATCCTGCATGGAAA
>NZ_JBFTNE010000402.1:0-370 GCF_056397325.1 Cupriavidus sp. 05N39 | reverse complement strand
CGTCGATCCGGGCGATGCAGCTGCGCGGCGACCTGGTCCAGACCCTGGTCGGCCAGGGCCTGTGGTCGTTCGGCGAACAGGATGGCCCGCGCGCGCTGGCGCAGTTGCAGCACCCGCAGGCGATCGCCCTGAGCCCGGACGCCCCCCTGCTGTGGATCGCCGATGCGGGCAACGGGCGCCTGCGCACCTTGCGCCTGGGCGGCGGTGAACTGAGCACGCTGGAACTGCCGCGCCGCCTGCATGGGCCGGCCGGCCTGGCCCTGGGCGGTGGCGCGGTGTGGATCGCCGAGACCGACGCCCACGCCGTGCTGCGTTTCGATCCGGTCAGCGGCGTACTGAGCGACGTCCCGATCAGCGAATGACCGTGTCC
>NZ_JBFTNE010000401.1:0-371 GCF_056397325.1 Cupriavidus sp. 05N39 | reverse complement strand
GTAGATGTCCTCGTAATCGCGCGCATCCAGCCCGTTGCGCTTGCGGTACTCGATGCTGGTGCGCAGGTCCATCGCGGTCAGGTTGCGCGGCTTGGATATGCCGCTGGCCAGCGCCGCCGCATCCAGCCGTGAATTCCACGGCTCGGACTCGACCGTTTCACGCGTGGCCGAACGCTCGCCAAAGGTATCCCGGCGCACTTTCTTCAGCACCCAGCCATCACTGCCATGCTCGGCCGACCCGGCATAGGTCAACGAGGCAAGCCGGCCATCGTCGCCGATCTTGTACAGGCGCACGTCGCGCAGCACCAGCTTGGTCCCGCCACCGGGCAACAGCTGCTCATCGCCCGCGCCGGCATTGAGGAACGTATCGC
>NZ_JBFTNE010000400.1:0-371 GCF_056397325.1 Cupriavidus sp. 05N39 | reverse complement strand
GTGGACGTGCAGATCGCCGATACCGCCGGCCGCCTGGCCATCGACGAAGCGATGATGGCCGAGATCAAGGCCCTGCACGCGGCGGTCAACCCGGCTGAAACGCTGTTCGTGGTCGACGCCATGACCGGCCAGGACGCGGCCAATACCGCCAAGGCCTTCGGCGAGGCGCTGCCGCTGACCGGCGTGGTGCTGACCAAGACCGACGGTGACGCCCGTGGCGGTGCCGCACTGAGCGTGCGCTACATCACCGGCAAGCCGATCAAGTTCGTCGGCGTCAGCGAAAAGCCCGACGGCCTGGACGTGTTCCACCCGGACCGTATCGCCAGCCGCATCCTGGACATGGGCGACGTGCTGTCGCTGGTGGAGCAGGT
>NZ_JBFTNE010000399.1:0-371 GCF_056397325.1 Cupriavidus sp. 05N39 | reverse complement strand
GACTGAGTCACCCCCGGGAATGCCGCGCGCGGGCTCAGGTGCCGCGCGGCACGCCCTTGTCCAGGTGCGACTGGCGCAGCGCGGTGGATTCATCCCAGCCGCGGCGCACGGCATTGCGGGCCTGTTCCCAGGTCAGCTTGCTCTTGCCACGTTCCTGCGCCCAACGCRTTTCCAGCTCCGCTTCGACCTGCTCGTAGGCGCGGATCACATCATCGGCGCGCGAGTTGTGGCCCAGCTGATACGCGGGCTCGTAGTCATCGAAGAACTGGGTGTTGTCGTAATACGGCTCGCTGGGAAAACGCTCACGCCAGTAGTCCGATACGGCCTGGCGCGGCACGCCGTCTTCCGGCACCCGGCCGGGGATCTGGTAG
>NZ_JBFTNE010000398.1:0-372 GCF_056397325.1 Cupriavidus sp. 05N39 | reverse complement strand
GTCCTTGCGCTTGAAGCGCATCATGTACGGCGAGGCCATCAGCGAGACTTCGGTCTGTTCGGTGTCGAACACCTTGTAGCCGATGCTGCCACCGCGCAGGTGGAACCTGCGGCCTTCGTAGCTGATGATCGGTGCCGCGACGGTGTCGGTCCCGTAACCGGCATACGGGGATTTCAAGGCCACCACGGCCACGCCGAGGCTGCTGCGCGGCTTGGCGCCCGGCGCCTGGGCCATGGCGCTGCCCGCGGCCAGCCAGGCCACGGTCATCAGCGCGAGCGCGAGCAGATAGGGGCCGATGGCCCGCGGGGCGCCGTCGTTGGCGTTGGGGCGGCAGTGGCCTGCCTGGGGGGAGTCTTCCTTGGAACGCACGCG
>NZ_JBFTNE010000397.1:0-372 GCF_056397325.1 Cupriavidus sp. 05N39 | reverse complement strand
GCCGCAGGCCGCGCACCTGCGCCCGGGCTGGATGCTGCACGCCGCCCTCTGGCTGTACGACCACCTCGGCCATGCCGACCCGGCCTTCCCGCGTTCGCAGCGCCTGGACCTGCGCCGCGATCCACGCGGGGCGGTGCTGCACGCGGACGTCCGCCGTGGTTTCAGCTATGCCGACGCGCGCGTGGACGATGCCCGCCTGGTGTTGCTCAACGTGCTGGACGCGCATGAGCGCGGTGCCCGGATCCGCGTGCGCACGCGCTGCGAACAGCTGATCCGCCATCGCGATCATTGGTGGGCGGTGCTGCGCGACGCCGATGGCAGCATCGTGCGCCTGCGCACCCGCGCGGTGGTCAATGCCACCGGCCCCTGGGC
>NZ_JBFTNE010000396.1:0-372 GCF_056397325.1 Cupriavidus sp. 05N39 | reverse complement strand
CCCGGTGCCTGTGCCCTCCGCGCGCTGCCGTAGTTGCCGTCCGTGATCTCCATGTCCATTGCTTCCCCCACGCCGCGCCTCTCCCAGGAAGTGCGCGCCACCGGCCTGCTTGCCTTGCCGCTGGTCCTGGGCCATGTCTCCACCGGCCTGATTTCCTTCGTCGACAACGTCATCGCCGGCCACCACGGCACCCAGACGCTGGCTGCCGTCACCATCGGCACYGCRCTGCTGTGGCTGCCGATGCTGATCCCGATCGGCACGYTGATCTCGCTCACCGCCTCGGTSTCGCAGCTGCAYGGCGCYGGCCGYGARCGCGAGATCGGCCCGCTGTTCCGCCAGGCGCTGTGGTTGGCGCTCGGCCTGGGCCTGATC
>NZ_JBFTNE010000395.1:0-374 GCF_056397325.1 Cupriavidus sp. 05N39 | reverse complement strand
GTGGGTTTCCTGATGAACCAGTTCCGTGATGACGACCTGCCGGCACGCCTGGCGGCGGCCGAGCCGGCCAATCTGCGCCCGCTGGAGATGCTGGCGCTGACCGAATCGGGCACCACCACCGGGTCGCTGGCGTACAACGATGTGTCGCTGCTGCGCCAGACCCGCCAGGCCGCGCACATCGGCGTGGACCTCAATGGCCAGGAGCGGGTGGCCGAGCTGATCGGCGATGGCGTGCTGGTGGCCACCCCGGCCGGCAGCACCGCCTACAACTATTCCGCGCACGGCCCGATCCTGCCGCTGGGCTCGCACACCATCGCGCTCACCCCGCTGGCCCCGTACCGCCCGCGTCGCTGGCGTGGGGCGATCCTCAAGGC
>NZ_JBFTNE010000394.1:0-374 GCF_056397325.1 Cupriavidus sp. 05N39 | reverse complement strand
GCTGTACAGCGTGTCCACGCCATTGGCGCGCACGCGCGTGACCGAGGTATTGCTGGACTGCTCGCAACCGGCCAGGGCCAGCAGCATGACGCACAGGATCGGGAGGTGGCGCATGGTCGCTCCAACGTTGCGATGGACGGGGAATCACATACCGCGGAACAGGCTCATGAACGGCTGGCTGACGCTCAGCACCTCGGCACGGTGCTTGAGCTTGAGCTGGCCGCGCCCGCTGTCGTCGCGGCTGACGGCGGCCACCGCCTTCATGTTGACGATGGTGGAACGGTGCACCTGGCGGAAGCGCTGCGGATCGAGCACCTCCAGCAGTTCGCGCAGGGGCGTGCGCAGCAGGCTTTCGCCCTGCTCGGTCACCACCG
>NZ_JBFTNE010000393.1:0-374 GCF_056397325.1 Cupriavidus sp. 05N39 | reverse complement strand
GGTCCACGTTGGGCAGCACGTAGTCGTACTTGCCCTTGCCGCCGATGAAGGTACCCTCGGCGGCGTAGCCCAGGTTGAACTCATTGGCCGAGCCCCAGTTGATGCTGGTCGGCACGCGCACCAGCGCGGTCGATTCCACCTCGGTCTGCTCGTAGCGCACGCCGGCGGCCACATGCAGCGGCATCGTCCAGTCGAAGGTGGTGCGGTACTGCAGGTAGGCGCTCTTGGAGGTTTCGGTGGTGCGGATGTCTTCGGTGTACTCGGTGGGCGCCAGGTAACAGGTGGGGCAGGGCGGCTCGCCGTTGGCGGCGACCTGGCCGGCGCGTTCGCGCAGGCGGTCGAAATCGAACACCAGGAACTGCCCGGTCAGGCGC
>NZ_JBFTNE010000392.1:0-374 GCF_056397325.1 Cupriavidus sp. 05N39 | reverse complement strand
CGCTGGGCGCGGACAACGTGACGGCGGTGCGCCTGCCGTCGCGCTACACCGCCGACATGTCCAACGACCTGGCCGCCGAGCAGTGCCGCGCGCTGGGGGTGAAACTGGAGGCGGTGTCGATCGAACCGGTGTTCGAGGGCTTGATGGCCGCGCTCGGCCCGATGTTCGAGGGCCAGGCGGCCGATGTCACCGAAGAAAACCTGCAGTCGCGCAGCCGCGGGGTGATCCTGATGGCGCTGTCCAACAAGTTCGGCGGGCTGCTGCTGACCACCGGCAACAAGAGTGAATACGCGGTCGGCTACGCCACCATCTACGGCGACATGTGCGGTGGCTACGCGCCGCTGAAGGACCTGTACAAGACCGAGGTGTTCGGC
>NZ_JBFTNE010000391.1:0-375 GCF_056397325.1 Cupriavidus sp. 05N39 | reverse complement strand
TTCCAGTGGCGTGCGTGGCTGCTGCGGCGTTTGGAACAGCGCCCTTTCTACCTCGCGTCCAATCCCCAGGACCAGGCCGACCTGCAGGAATCGAATGACCGCCTCAAGGGCGACCTGGTGCTGGTGCGATACCGGGCCGCGCCCCATCGTTCCCCTTATGGGGATCGCAACCCCTGGTGCTGGTGCGATACCGGGCCGCGCCCCATCGTTCCCCTTATGGGGATCGCAACCCGCTCATGCTGTCGCCCCAGGAGCGTGCCGGGGCCAGTTAACCCTGACGAAGTGAAGGAGTTCCAACAAATCCCAACCATCGCATTCCCTATCCGGTTAACCCTGACGAAGTGAAGGAGTTCCAACAATGAAGCGCTATATCGC
>NZ_JBFTNE010000390.1:0-375 GCF_056397325.1 Cupriavidus sp. 05N39 | reverse complement strand
GGATAGCCTCGATGATCTGGGGGGCCGTCTTGTTCTGGTAGATGCGCGTGGTCCGGACGAGTTCGAGCCGCGCGGCCAGTGGCCGGAGCACGATTTCGTAGGCGAAGAAATCGCGCGTGCGCTTCGTGCGTGAGAACGCCGATATCCACCCCGCGAACCGGCGCGGTTCGCTGCCGTCGCCGGGGTCAATGACGAAGGTCGCATCACAATTGAGGTATTCAGCCCGGTCGAGTTCCAGCGGGTGGGTTAGCCGGATCGTGACGGTATAGAGATCTCCCAATCGCTCCACTGCCTCGAACGACACCACCGACAGTTCCGCCGCGCTGGCCGCGCGCGGAATGTCCAGATGGTAAGCCTGGCGCCCGGGCATCCTTG
>NZ_JBFTNE010000389.1:0-377 GCF_056397325.1 Cupriavidus sp. 05N39 | reverse complement strand
TGTTCCTTCAGCGTGGCCTTGAGCTGCAGCGGCTTGCCGTCGCGGCGGATATCCAGGCTGAGCACGCTGCCCACCGGCTGCAGGCCCTCGATGTTGTGCAGTGCCTGCGCGCTGTCCACGCGCTGGCCGTTGGCCGACACCACCACGTCGCCCGGGCGCAGCCCGGCGGCGGCGGCACCGGAACCGGCCAGCACCCGCGTCACCAGCGCGCCGCGTGCCTCGCTCAGGCCCAGGCCTTGGGCGATCTGCTGGGTCAGGTTCTGCGCTTCCACGCCGAGCGTGCCGCGCACCACCACGCCATGCTTGACCAGCTGGTCGACCACGTCGCGCGCCAGGTTGGAGGGGATGGCCAGGCCCAGGCCGATGTTGCCGGCCAT
>NZ_JBFTNE010000388.1:0-377 GCF_056397325.1 Cupriavidus sp. 05N39 | reverse complement strand
GCCACGTACAGCGAACTGGTGATTTCGCCACTGGCGACCACGCGACGGGTCGAGGATTCGCGCTTGATCACCTTCTCGGCGATCTGCCCATCCTTCAGCGACAGCTCCACGCGGTTGTCGGCATCGCGGTCGAAGCGGATCGTGCGTAGGTCGCCGGACAGCGGCAGGTCGAAGGCGATCTCGGCGCCGGGGCGCAGTTTGGTCAGCGCCTCGCGCGCACCCGGGTGCTCCAGCACCTGGTGCATCACCGTGGCCGGGATGCCAGCCTCGTCGAACAGGTTGCTCAGGGTCTGCCCGCGCTGCACCCGCAGCACCTGCCAGCTGTCGCCCGGCACCTGCTTCTGGCGCTCCAGCGACAGCGGCGGCAAGGGCAGGGC
>NZ_JBFTNE010000387.1:0-378 GCF_056397325.1 Cupriavidus sp. 05N39 | reverse complement strand
GCGGGTGTTCACCACCCAGGGCGACACCGACATCGACCGCATGCAGGAATCGGCGCTGTTCCCCGGCGACGCGGTCGCGGTGCTGCATGAAAGCGCGGACGGCCAGTGGGTGTTCGTCACCAGCGAACGCTATTCGGCATGGATGGAGAAACGCTACGTCGGCATCGGCGATGCGGCCACGGTGCTGGGCTATGGCCAGCGCGGGCCGTATCGCGTGATCACCGGCGCCACCGCGTTCACCGCCTACACCCCGGACGAACCCCGCGTCTCGCGCCTGCAGTTGGACATGGGGGTGCGCCTGCCGGTGCTGGCCGACTGGCCGCAGGCCACCCCCGTCAACGGGCAGCAGGCGCATGCCGCCTACGTGCTGCAACTGCC
>NZ_JBFTNE010000386.1:0-378 GCF_056397325.1 Cupriavidus sp. 05N39 | reverse complement strand
CCTAGTATGCGAGTGATTCGTCGCATTTCCAGAATACGGCCGATCCCCGATCCGCACTATTCGCATTCCCTGGCACGGGTCCCCGCCGCATGAACGACCGCGCAACCCCGCAGATTTCCTCAAGAAAACGCCCGCGCCAGAGCCGCTCCAACGCGCTGGTGGCGGTGATCCTGGAGGCGGCTGCTCAGGTTCTGGCCCAGCAGGGCGCCGCCCGTTTCACCACCGCACGGGTGGCCGAGCGTGCCGGGGTCAGCATCGGCTCGCTGTACCAGTACTTCCCGAACAAGGCCGCGATCCTGTTCCGCCTGCAGACCGAGGAGTGGGCGCAGACCGGCGATGTGCTCAGGCGCGTGCTGGAGGATGCCGCCACGCCGCCAC
>NZ_JBFTNE010000385.1:0-378 GCF_056397325.1 Cupriavidus sp. 05N39 | reverse complement strand
GGGCGGCGGCGAACACCAGCGTGTCATCGAAGTACAGCGCCCAGTCGCTGCCGGGCGCGCGCGCGAACGCCTGCTGCCAGCACAGCACCTGCTGCCTGAAACGCGGGTGGTCGACCACCCCGTCCGGCGCGTGGCCCACGATCCGGCCCGGCAGCGCGGACACGGCCAGGCGATCCAGTGCGATCCATTCAGCCATGCGCGTGCGCTGCCTTGACCCGTCGCCGCACCAGCCATTCCCCACCAAACAGAGCACCCATCATCACGGCAGCGCGGACACGGCCAGGCGATCCAGTGCGATCCATTCAGCCATGCGCGTGCGCTGCCTTGACCCGTCGCCGCACCAGCCATTCCCCACCAAACAGAGCACCCATCATCACG
>NZ_JBFTNE010000384.1:0-378 GCF_056397325.1 Cupriavidus sp. 05N39 | reverse complement strand
TGACAATCACGCACACGACCACGGCCACGGTGCCGGCGGCGAAAGCCACGGCAGCGTCAAGTCGTACCTGGTCGGCTTCCTGCTGGCAGCGGTCCTGACCATCATCCCGTTCTGGCTGGTGATGCACGGCAACCTGCCGACCTTCACCACCGGCGTGATCATCGTGATCGCCGCGGTGCTGCAGATCCTGGTGCACCTGGTGTTCTTCCTGCACCTGGACCGCTCCTCGGAGCAGCGCTGGAACGTCAGCGCGGCGGCCTTCACCGTGGTGGTGATCGGCATCATCGTCGCCGGCTCGCTGTGGGTCATGCACAACATGAACGTGCACATGATGCACTGACGTCCCCGCGACGTTGCCGCACGCAGAAAGGCCGCCCC
>NZ_JBFTNE010000383.1:0-379 GCF_056397325.1 Cupriavidus sp. 05N39 | reverse complement strand
GCCAGGTTCACGGCGCATTGATTGGGCGGGAGAGTAGATTCGAACCACGCCCCAAGTAGTGGCTGGGGTTTCCCCCCGTCTTCGCGGTTTTCTCCTGAATATTGCTTGCGCCGGACAGTCCGGTTCGAGATGGAGGTTGCTGCGTCGTGTTTCTCTGCCATCGAGCCCCCCATGCCCACGCACCCGCTTCCCCTCGCGTCTTCTGCCAACCGTGCAGACGCTCTCCCACATCCTGATGCCATCCGCGTACGCCGGGCCCCGCCGTCGCTGCTGCAACGCGGGCTGGTGGGTCGTTCCAATGCTGCGCCGGACGCTGCACGCCGCGTGCTGTTCGTGGCCTCGGAGATGGCCGACTACGTGAAGGCGGGCGGTCTGGGCG
>NZ_JBFTNE010000382.1:0-379 GCF_056397325.1 Cupriavidus sp. 05N39 | reverse complement strand
AACGGGTGCGTCTACTCATCGAGCAACGCTTCGGGGTGTCATACAACGAGGCCCATGTCTGGCGCATTCTGGATTCGCTCGGCTTCTCGCCCCAACGCCCAGACCGACGCGCTATCGAACGCGACGAGGACGCTGTGCTGGCGTGGAAGCAAAAGACCTGGCCCGCGCTCAAAAAAAGTGTACGCGGGAGCAACGGCTGATCGTCTTCATTGACGAGTCTGGACTTTCGGAGCGACCCACGCGCGTGCGCACCTGGGCGCCGAAAGGTAAAACGCCAGTCATCCAGTTTCATTTCAACTGGAAACATGTCTCGGCCATCGCGGGCCTCAGTTATCACAACTGCCTGTTCCGCCTTTACGACGGCGCGATCAAGAGTGCC
>NZ_JBFTNE010000381.1:0-380 GCF_056397325.1 Cupriavidus sp. 05N39 | reverse complement strand
TGGTGGCATCGGTGGGCTTGAGCACGCGCAGCTGCTTGGCGCTGGCGTCCTGCTGGGCCTGGTTGCCCACGGCGTCGGAATAGGCCTGGCCGACCAGGCTCTGCACCTGGGTGGCGTCGCACTCGCCGACCGGGGGCGCTTCCAGCGCCTTGCCTGCTTCATCGGTGGGCGCGGCGGCGGCTTCGGCAGCCTTCTGCGCATGGGTGGCGACGGCTTCCTGCTCGTCCATGGGCGGTGCCTGGCAGGCGGCCAGGGCCAGCAGGGTGGGGAACACGGCGACAAGGCCGATGGAACGCCGCAGGCGGCGGAACGACAAGGACGGCATCGAGACTCCGGACATCGAACCAGGGAAACCTTGGAGGATATCGCCAAGCGGGGCG
>NZ_JBFTNE010000380.1:0-380 GCF_056397325.1 Cupriavidus sp. 05N39 | reverse complement strand
GGGCTATGCGACGCCGGCCTCGGCCCTGGCCAATGCCGGCGGCTGCGCCCTCGATGCCGGCCAGGCCGAACGGGCCGCGCGCGACCTGCGCAACGCCATCCAGCTGGACCCGACCAACGCCTACGCGCTGGAATCGATGGCCCGCAGCGAGTATGGCCAGGGCCGTTATTTCGAGGCGCGCGCCTTTTCGCAACGTCGTCTTGCGGCTGCGCCGGCCACACGTTCCGTGTTACAACTTGCCTCTCAAATCGAGGCGCAGCTTGGCGACACTGTGGCATCCGGTCGTTATCTGCAGCGAATTCGCGACGAATTTCCGCAGGATGCGGCTCCTAATCCCCGGGGTTGAAGCATTGTGATTGATGACCAGACTGTGAACGCTC
>NZ_JBFTNE010000379.1:0-380 GCF_056397325.1 Cupriavidus sp. 05N39 | reverse complement strand
AGCGCGTCCATCGCCTCGGCGATGGTGCCCACGCCGGTGATTTCGAGCTGGTCGCGGCCCAGCAGCAACTGCAGGTTCGTGCGCAGCTCGCTGTCGTCCTCGACGATCAACAGGCGGCGCACGTCGCGCTGGCTGGTGGCCTCCAGTTGCTGGATGGCCCCGACCAGGCGCTCGCGGGTGGCCGGCTTGATCACGTAGCCGATTGCGCCCAGTTCCATGGCCACCTGCGAGCGCTCCAGCCCGGACACCACGTGCACCGGGATATGCCGCGTGGCCGGATCGCGCTTGAGCCGTTCCAGCACGCTCAGCCCGGACACGTCGGGCAGGCCGATGTCGAGCAGGATGCCGTTCGGGCGCAGTTCGACGGCCAGGCCCAGCGC
>NZ_JBFTNE010000378.1:0-381 GCF_056397325.1 Cupriavidus sp. 05N39 | reverse complement strand
GAGCTGGTCATGCCGGGTATAGCGGCTGCCGATCTCGTAGCCGAGAAACTGCTGTGGGGTGGGAATGGACGGATCGAAATCGCCGCCCTGCGGGAAGAAATACGCGCTCTGCGCGAACGCCGGCGCTGCCAGCAACCACAACGACC
Organism: Cupriavidus sp. 05N39; assembly: GCF_056397325.1. Taxonomy (NCBI): domain Bacteria; kingdom Pseudomonadati; phylum Pseudomonadota; class Betaproteobacteria; order Burkholderiales; family Burkholderiaceae; genus Cupriavidus; species Cupriavidus sp. 05N39. Next base: position 235 of record NZ_JBFTNE010000378.1, on the reverse strand, counting down.
CCACCAGCCAGCGGATGGGACGTGACACGAGACGATGCAAGGACACAGCAATTCCCCATGGAACGGGGGCCGGCATCGCGGCCGGCCCCGTTGGATACAAAGGCGTTAGAAGCGGTAGTCGAAACCGACGGTGAAGTAGCGCCCGCGCAGGTCGTACTGGCTGAAGTCGTACGGCGCGCGGATGCCCGGGAAAGACGCGTCGTACGGCGGTTCCTCGTCGGCCAGGTTCTGGATC
>NZ_JBFTNE010000377.1:0-382 GCF_056397325.1 Cupriavidus sp. 05N39 | reverse complement strand
GGTCGCGGCCCTCCATCAGCAGCGGTGCCCACTGCCTGATCTGCGCGGCATCCTCGGAATACTGCATGCCGTAGAACAGCGGGTTCTTGACCAGCGCCTGCTGGCGCTTGTGCAGGTAGGCGATGTTGTCATCGCCCCACACAAAGCTCATGTGCGGGGTGGGGTTGATGAAGTCCGAGGGCTGGCTGAGCCGGCCTTCGCGCACCTGGTGCGACCAGAACTGGCGCGAGATCTCGAACTGCTCGGCGATCCCGACCGCGCGCTTGGTCTCGATGCTGCCGTCCGGCAGTTCGGGGGTGTAGTTGAGTTCGGCGAAGGCCGAGTGCCCGGTGCCGGCATTGTTCCAGCCGTCCGAACTCTCCAGCGCCACGCCGTCCAGGCG
>NZ_JBFTNE010000376.1:0-382 GCF_056397325.1 Cupriavidus sp. 05N39 | reverse complement strand
GTGCAGCAGGGCCTGGGCGCGCCAGCCCGGCAGCCGCAGCGCGCCCAGGCCATACATCAGCGTGCCCGGCACGAATGCCAGCACCCAGACCATCCAGGCGCTGGCGTGGTACTGGCTGGCCGGGCTTTGGATGTCGTTGGCGTCCAGCGGCAGTACGCCCATGGCCGCAAAGCCCACCCCCGCCAGCGTCAGCAACTGCACGCCCACGCGCATGGACCAGGGCGCGGTGCGTGGCACCCGCAGCAGCAGGCGCACCGCTACCGCGCTGGCCAGCACGCCGGGCAGCACGAACCCCAGCACGCTGAAGGCCTGCGCATGCGGCACCCCGATCGCCCCCAGCAGCGCGACCGGGTGGCGCATCGCGTCGTAGCCCGGCAAGGCC
>NZ_JBFTNE010000375.1:0-382 GCF_056397325.1 Cupriavidus sp. 05N39 | reverse complement strand
GCCCTACCACACCAACGGCATGCGCTTCACCGCCTATGACGCCGACGAACAGGTGATCGCCACCCGCGACTACTACTCGGTGGGCGGCGGCTTCGTGGTCAACCAGGACGATGCCGCCGACGACCGCATCGTCCCCGATGAAACCCCCTTGCCGTATCCGTTCAAGAGCGGCGACGAACTGCTCGCGCAGACCGCGCGCAGCGGGCTGAGCATCGCCCAGATGATGTTCGAGAACGAGAAGTGCTGGCGCAGCGAAGACGAGATCCGCGAGCAGTTGCGCGAGATCTGGGGCGCGATGCAGGCCTGCGTGGCCCGCGGCATCCGCCAGGAAGGCACCCTGCCCGGCGGCCTGCATGTGTCGCGTCGCGCACCGGCGTTGTAC
>NZ_JBFTNE010000374.1:0-383 GCF_056397325.1 Cupriavidus sp. 05N39 | reverse complement strand
GTGTAGTACACCAGGTCCATCGAGGCGGTCGCGGCGAAGCGGATCGGGGCGCCGGCGCCGGCCAGCGCGGCCATGCTCGCCTCGCCTACCCGCAACACGTTCTCGGTGGCCAGGAACGTACCGGCGTAGACGCGCGCACCGTCACGCCGGGCCTTGAACGCCAGCCGGAATTCACGGGCGATCTGCAGCAGCGTCTGCCGCCACGGCTGGCCGGCCGGGATCGCGCGGGCGACGTCGCAGATCATCGCGTCGGCCATGGCGTCGATCAGCGCCTGCTTGCTCTTGAAATGCCAGTACAGCGAGGGCGCACGGATGCCCAGCGAACAGGCCACCTTGCGCAGGGTCACCCCTTCCAGCCCCGCCTCATCCAGGATCCGGAAGGC
>NZ_JBFTNE010000373.1:0-383 GCF_056397325.1 Cupriavidus sp. 05N39 | reverse complement strand
CTGCTGCTCTTCGTCGTAGCTCTTGACGATGTGGTCGTTGGGAATGCTCATGCGGTTCTATCCAGAGGTTCGTGGGCGGGCCGGAATCAGCCGAAGCGGCCGGTGATGTAGTCTTCGGTCTGCTGCTTGTTGGGCTGCGAGAAGATCACTTCGGTGCGGTCGTGTTCGATCAGGTCGCCCAGGTACATGAAGGCGGTGTAGTCGGACACGCGCGCGGCCTGCTGCATGTTGTGGGTGACGATGACGATGGTGTAATCGTGCGAGAAGATCACTTCGGTGCGGTCGTGTTCGATCAGGTCGCCCAGGTACATGAAGGCGGTGTAGTCGGACACGCGCGCGGCCTGCTGCATGTTGTGGGTGACGATGACGATGGTGTAATCGTG
>NZ_JBFTNE010000372.1:0-384 GCF_056397325.1 Cupriavidus sp. 05N39 | reverse complement strand
CGTCCGGGCTCGGCTGCACCGCGTACTCGATGTTCATCCCCCACTGCGAGCCATCGCCCAGCAGGCTCTGGAACAGCGCCTGCTCGTGCGGCGTGTTGATGATCAGCACGTCGCGGATCCCGGCCAGCATCAGCACGCTGAGCGGGTAATAGATCATCGGCTTGTCGTACACCGGCAGCAGCTGCTTGCTGACGCCCTTGGTGATCGGATACAGGCGCGTGCCCGAACCGCCCGCGAGGATGATGCCCTTGCGTTGAGTCATGCGTTATTCCTCTGTCTGGTGATCACCGCCACTCAGGCGGTGGTGCCGATGCGCTGCAGGCGGTAGCTGCCGTCGAGCACGCCGTTGACCCATTCCTGGTTGTCCAGGTACCAGTCCACGGT
>NZ_JBFTNE010000371.1:0-384 GCF_056397325.1 Cupriavidus sp. 05N39 | reverse complement strand
GGCCGAACTCGTCCAGCACCTGGCGCACGTTGCGGGCCAGGTCCTCGCCGACGAACTGGCGGTAGGACACGTTCACCGCCACCCGCACGATGCCCAGCCCGGCGTCCTGCCAGGCGCGGATCTGGCGGCAGGCCTCGCGCAGCACCCACAGCCCGATCCGGACGATGTCGCCGGTGCTCTCGGCATGGCCGATGAAGATGTCCGGCCGCAGCTCGCCCAGCTGCGAATTGCGCCAGCGGATCAGGGCCTCGGCCGCCACCATGCGGCCGTCATGCAGGTTCACCTGCGGCTGGTAGACCAGGTGGAACTCGTCGTCGTCCAGGGCCCGGTGCAGGCGGCTTTCGATCTGCAGGCGGTCGTGCTGGCGCTGCGCCAGCTCCGGGG
>NZ_JBFTNE010000370.1:0-388 GCF_056397325.1 Cupriavidus sp. 05N39 | reverse complement strand
ACCCTGGATTCCGCGCTGCGCCTGCCGGCCTGCGGCCAGGGCTTGCGTGCCCAGCCCACCGGCACCAGTACCGTGGAAGTCAGCTGCCCGGATGCCGGCGGCTGGCGCCTGTTCGTTCCGGTCAAGGTGTGCCGCAACCAGACCGTACTCATCCTCAACCGGGGCATCAGCGCTGGAGAAACGCTGGCCGCCGCCGATATCACCACTGCCCAGCGTGACGTGGCCCGTATCGCCGGCGCCGCGCTGGCCGATCCGGCCGCCGCGGTCGGGCGGGTGGCCCGGCGTACACTCAGTGCCGGCAGCCTGCTCTCGGCCAACGACCTGGTCGCCCAGCGCCTGGTGCGCCGTGGCGACAACGTGGCGCTGGTGTCGCGGTTGGGGGGCGTGG
>NZ_JBFTNE010000369.1:0-388 GCF_056397325.1 Cupriavidus sp. 05N39 | reverse complement strand
GCATAGCGGCTGCGCAGCGCGCGCAACTGCGCCGGGTCCAGCGCGGCGGGCGTGGCCGGGATGGCCGGGGCGGTGACGGGTGCCGGCGTGGCGCTGGTCGGCGCCGGGGGCGGCAAGTCCAGGGCTTGCGGCGCGGCGGATGCGGTCGCCGCCAACGCGAGGCCGAGGACCAGGCACGGGAACGGCTTATTCATCGGTGCTGGTCTCCAGGCCGGCGGTGGCCGGCTCGGGGCGGCTGGGCTGCGGTTGCGATTCGTCGACCGGGACCGGGCCGCCGGCGGCGAACCACGCGTACAGATCGGCATCGCGGGCCAGCCCCAGCTCCGGGTCGGCCAGCATTGCCGCGTCGCTGGCGGCATCGGCCGGGTCGGCGGGCGCGATGACCGGC
>NZ_JBFTNE010000368.1:0-389 GCF_056397325.1 Cupriavidus sp. 05N39 | reverse complement strand
TTCCTGAATCGTTCAGTTTATTTGTTAAGGTAAGCTTTCACAAAGACTAAGCCCCCGTTACGCACGTGCAATACATGTGTTGCACGAAATTCGTAACGCCGGTAGAGTGACACTCGTTGGAAGAAGGCAAAGAGCAGGCGGTGATGCTTAGTCGATGTTTCAGGCTACATCCGCAGAGGGCCTAGCTGCTAAACGACAAGTAGCTTTGCAATGATTTCCCGGCTTAGCTGAGATGCTCCGACCCCCCTGCCGTGGCGACACGGAAGGCTTGCTAAGGAGATAGCTTCGTCATTGCATCCAACGCGAAACACGGCCCCTTTATGGGGCCTTTTTCGTTTGTTGCGGATTGACACGCCCCACCTGACTGCCTTTGCCACCCCGGATATAGC
>NZ_JBFTNE010000367.1:0-390 GCF_056397325.1 Cupriavidus sp. 05N39 | reverse complement strand
CCAGTACACGGTTCCGGCGGCCCTGCAGCCGCTGTGACCGGCACCCCGGGATGCATGTAACCAGGCCGTCATATGACAGTCGCTGCACTGTCATCGAATGGTTATGGAATGAGCGCCGGGCGGGACACCCCGCACCGTCATCCATCCCAGGAGCCACCCCGTGATCCACGCCTTCAAGTCGCGCGCCGCCGTTGCCGTCCTCGCCGCGTCGTCCGTGTTCGCCGCCAACGCCGCCGATGTGACCGGCGCGGGCGCCTCGTTCATCTACCCGGTCATGTCCAAGTGGTCGGCCGACTACAGCACCGCGACCGGCAAGAAGGTCAACTACCAGTCGATCGGTTCCGGCGGCGGCATCGCCCAGATCAAGGCGGCGACCGTTGATTTCGGCTC
>NZ_JBFTNE010000366.1:0-390 GCF_056397325.1 Cupriavidus sp. 05N39 | reverse complement strand
GAGCAGTTCAGGCCCGAGCCGATGCCGAGCAGCGCGATGCGATCGCCCTTCTTCAGGCGGCCCAGCTCCTTGAGCTTGCTCAGCACGATCGGCACCGAGGCCGGGCCGATGTTGCCGTGCTCGCCGAAGATGGTCATGACCTTCTTCGGGTCGATGCCGAAGTTCTTGATGAACGCGGCGGTGTGCGGCTGGCTGACCTGGTGGATGACGAACTGGTCCAGCTCGTCCACCGCCCAGCCCAGCGCTTCGCGCGCGGCGACGAAGGTCTTCTGGGCCAGCTTGATGCCTTCGATCAGCAGCATGCGGGTATCGGTGACCATGCGGTCCAGGTTGCCCCGGCACAGCTGGTTCCACTCGGTGGCCGAACGGGTCACGCCACCGCGGTAACGC
>NZ_JBFTNE010000365.1:0-393 GCF_056397325.1 Cupriavidus sp. 05N39 | reverse complement strand
CTGCACTACGCCGCGCCCGAGCAGGTGCGGGGCGAACCGGTGACCACGCTGACCGATGTGTACTCGCTGGGCGTGGTGCTGTTCGAGGTCATCACCGGCCGCAAGCCGTACCGGCTGCGCCGGCATAGCGATGCCGAATGGGAGCGCTCGATCCTGGAGGTCACCCCCCCGCGCGCCTCGGCGATGCTGCTGCGCAGCGATACCGCGGCCACCCCGGACCCGGCGGCGCGGCGGCTGGCCAGGCGCCTGCGCGGCGACCTCGACACGATCCTGCTCAGGGCCCTGCAGAAGGAGCCGGCGCAGCGCTACGCTTCGGTGGAGGCGCTGGCGGAGGACCTGCGCCGCTTCCTCCAAGGCCGCCCGATCCATGCGCGCCCGCAGCGCACCCTGTAC
>NZ_JBFTNE010000364.1:0-393 GCF_056397325.1 Cupriavidus sp. 05N39 | reverse complement strand
CCACACGGCCACTGGCATGCACGCCATGGTCGGACACGTAGCGGAAGGTCAGCACCGATTTGGCGGCATCCCAGCCCAGGCTGAGCTGCAGGCAGTCGCCCGGGCGCGCCACATGCTGGAACTTCAGCGCATCCATCCGCTCGAAGCGCGGCGGCATGCGGAACACCTGGCGTGCATAGTGGATCGCCCAATCCAGCTGGACCACGCCGGGCAGGATCTTCGCCTGCGGGAAGTGCCCGTCGAAGGCGATCAGGTCCGCCTCCAGCGGCAGGTGGAGCACCGCCGCGTCGGCCTCGCGCTGCTGCCACTGCACCGTCGGCAACACCGGCCGGAACAATGCCGCCAGCGCCGCGGCGGTCACCTTGCCCTGGGCATTGATCGGCAGTTCGTCGA
>NZ_JBFTNE010000363.1:0-394 GCF_056397325.1 Cupriavidus sp. 05N39 | reverse complement strand
GTCCCAGCATCGCCACCACCAGGGCCATTTTCAGCGCCACCCCCAGCAGGATGCCCAGCCAGGTGGCCAGGCCCACCTGGGTCGACCGGCCCAGCTCGCGGGTGTGCCAGTACTCGCCGGCCAGCGCACCCAGCAGCGGGCCGGCCAGCAGGCCGATCGGCATGAAGAACACCCCGATGATGCTGCCGATGAAGGTGCCCCAGAGCGCCTTACTGCTGGCGCCCACCCGTTTCGCGCCGACCACGGTGGCCAGGATGTCCACCGCGAACGACAGCAGGGTGAGCAGGCCGAGCAGGGTGAGCGGCAACCAGCCCACGTGGACGAAGCCATCGGTCCAGGCCGCCAGCAGCAGCCCGGCAAACACCAGCGGGATGCCGGGCAGGGCGGGCAGCAC
>NZ_JBFTNE010000362.1:0-395 GCF_056397325.1 Cupriavidus sp. 05N39 | reverse complement strand
CTTGGTGACACCCTGGACGTCGACCTTCTGGCCAACTTCAAAGATGTCCGCCTTGACTTCGCCGCCGACGGCGAAATCGCCGAGCTGCGCGTCTTCAACGCGGAATTCCCACAGGCCGCGACCCGCGTCGACCTTCGCCTTGGCGAAGTGACCGGCTTCCGGCTTGTTGACCAGGGCAGCGCGACGCGCGCCGACGGTCACCTGCACGGCGCTGTAGCCGTCGGCTTCGACGGTCTTGATCTGCGCGATGCGGTTCGGGGTGGCTTCAATCAGGGTTACCGGGATGGCCTGGCCATCTTCGGTGAACACGCGGCTCATGCCAGCCTTGCGGCCCACGAAGCCCAACGAATATTTCTTCGTCATGGTCGTAGTCCTCAGGTCAGCTTGATCTGAAC
>NZ_JBFTNE010000361.1:0-396 GCF_056397325.1 Cupriavidus sp. 05N39 | reverse complement strand
CACCTCGGTGTCGGTGTCCAGCCATAGCGCGCTTCCGTCGGGCAGGATCACGCGACGCCGCTCGCCGATGGCGGTCCGTTCGGCCTGCCCGGGCGAGGGCCGCGCAACCATCTGCCACCCGAGCCAGGCGCCCGGCACCAGCGTCATCCACAGGCCAATGCGCTTGATCGCTGCGCGACGCTGCCGATCCTGCGGCCGGCCCAGTACCGGCAATGCCCAGTCGCCGGGTACCTGCGCCACCAGCGCTTGCAGGCGCCGTGCGCGCTGCCAGGCACGCGCATGGTCGGGGTGTTGCGCACACCAGCGTTCGCAGGCGGCGCGCGTGCCCGGGCTGTCATCGTCATGCAGGCGCAGCAGCCAGTCGGCGGCCTGTTCGAGCGCCTCGCGCGGGAGGGG
>NZ_JBFTNE010000360.1:0-397 GCF_056397325.1 Cupriavidus sp. 05N39 | reverse complement strand
GTGACGCCCTGCTGCTGCACTTCCTGCGGCAGGCGGTTGATCGCCTGGTTCACGCTGTTCTGCACCTGCACCTGGGCGATGTCCGGGTTGGCGCGCTGGTCGAAGGTGACGGTAATGCGCGACTGGCCCGAGGAAGAACTGGTCGAGGAGAAATACAGCAGGTGGTCGATGCCCTTGATCTGCTGCTCGATCACCTGGGTAACGCTGTCCTCCACCGTCTGCGCCGACGCGCCGGTGTAGTTGGCGGTGATGTTGACCTGCGGCGGAGCGATGTCCGGGTACTGCTCGACCGGCAGCTGGGTCACCGCGATCGCGCCGAGCGCCATGATGCAGATCGCCAGGACCCAGGCGAACACCGGGCGGTGGATGAAAAAGCGCGGCAGCATGTGTTCAGTCC
>NZ_JBFTNE010000359.1:0-397 GCF_056397325.1 Cupriavidus sp. 05N39 | reverse complement strand
GTGCTGGCCAACGCCTGAGGCGGCTGCCGCACCGGCGTTTCCGCCGCCTCGTCAGCGCAGCAACGCCGGCGTCGGCAGCAAGGCCGTGCCTGCGTCCAGCACCTCGCGTTCCAGCGCGCGCAGGAACCCACTGAAGCCCTGCGGCGCCTTCGCCGCACGACGGGCGCTGGTGGCCACCGCCGGTCGCGCATGCCAGGCGATGCTGGCGCGGCTGCGCTGCAGCGCCTGCACCAGCGCCACGTCCTCGCCGGTGGCCAACGCCGCGAAGCCTCCTGCCGCCAGGTAGGCCGCGGCACTGACGCCCAGGTTGGCGCCATGCACGTGGCCGTGGCCGTCGCGGGCCACTTCCCGGCAGGCGARGGCCTCGCGCACGGCCTGCGGGTAATCCAGCCAATCC
>NZ_JBFTNE010000358.1:0-397 GCF_056397325.1 Cupriavidus sp. 05N39 | reverse complement strand
GTCATCGGTGCATCGCAGCGCTGGCAGGGCGCGGTCCAGCCACAGTCGTGGCACAGCAGCACCGGCGCGTAGCCGCGGCGGTTCTTGAACACCAGTACCTGGTGGCCGGCCTGCAGATGGTCGGCAATGCCCTGCAGCACCTCCGGCGACAAGCCGTCGCGCAACGGCCGCTTGCGCACGTCCAGCACCCGCACCCGCGGCGGCCGTGCGTCGCCGGCGCGTACCTTCAGGCGCAGGTGGGTGTAGCGCCCGGCCTGTGCGTTGTGCAGCGATTCCAGCGACGGCGTGGCACTGCCCAGCACCACCGGCACGTCCAGCGCCTTGGCCCGCACCAACGCGAAATCGCGTGCGTGGTAGCGGATGCCATCCTGCTGCTTGTAGCTGCCGTCGTGCTCTT
>NZ_JBFTNE010000357.1:0-398 GCF_056397325.1 Cupriavidus sp. 05N39 | reverse complement strand
AAGGTACCCAGCGCGATCGAGGCCAGGAAGATGAAGAGATACATCTGACTCTGCTGCACGCTGAGGTGGAAGCGTTCGATCAGGTAGAAGGTGAAGAAGTTGGTGAACGAGGCGATATAGACGAACTTGGCGAACATCAGCACCGAGATCACCACGATCGCCTGCACCACCTTGCCGCGGCTGAGGCCGGTGCCGTGGTTGCGCGCCAGGCTGCTCATCTTGGCCTGGCCATGGCGCACGGTCCAACCGGTGAGCCGGAACAGCACGAAGATGGCGACCGCGGCGATCAGCATGAACCAACCGATCGCACGCTGGCCGTGCGGGATCACCACGGCCGCCGCCAGCAGGGGGCCCAGTGCCGAGCCGGTGTTGCCGCCCACCTGGAAGGTGGACTGCGC
>NZ_JBFTNE010000356.1:0-398 GCF_056397325.1 Cupriavidus sp. 05N39 | reverse complement strand
CGTTCAGACCTTGGCGTGGGTGGCGGCCCATTGCGACGGGTTGACGTCGATGCTCAGCGGGCCGAAGCCGGAGCCGATCACGCCGACGTTGTTGAGCGTGTTCACGTTGATGCTTTGCAGCTGGGCGATGTTCTGGTTGACGTTGACATTGACGTTGGCCACCGGGCCCAGTCCTTGCAGCCAGGAATTTCCGCCGCGCACCGCGGTCATGGACTTGCTGTCGAGTTCTTGGGTCAGGGCGAGGTCGCACACGATGATGGATGGCATGGTGGTTCTCCTTGGCTTCACTGAATGACTTGAAATGTTCCTGAGTGGCTGGTTGGCAGCGGAGGTGGCGGGGCCGCCTCCGCGTCTGCCGGGCCGTTCAGCGATAGATGTTGTTTTGGGCGTTCTGCGTC
>NZ_JBFTNE010000355.1:0-406 GCF_056397325.1 Cupriavidus sp. 05N39 | reverse complement strand
GGGTTGCGGTACCTCGCGGGCGGTGACGGAGGTGCACAGCAGCAGGGCGGACGGGAACAGCGCGCACGACAGGCGCAATGAACGGCGGAGCGGCATCGATGGAGTCCTTGGACAGCGGAGAACGGTGCAGGCCAACGCCCACGCGGTGATCCTACGCCGCCCATGCCGTGCCCGGGATGCGCCGTTGGTACTGCCGGATGTGCCGCAACAGGCGGCTCGCGCCCGAGACCGTCATGCCCACGCACGGGTGTCATGTCATGTCATTACAAAATGAACGCCGGCTCAAGTGTAATAGTCTCCGCGCGAGCGGCTGCTTACCCTGCGCGCATTGCCCTGGAGGAACGCCGGCTCAAGTGTAATAGTCTCCGCGCGAGCGGCTGCTTACCCTGCGCGCATTGCCCTGGAG
>NZ_JBFTNE010000354.1:0-408 GCF_056397325.1 Cupriavidus sp. 05N39 | reverse complement strand
CTTATATGCCATTCGCAAAGGCATACGCCTCACCAAGGACAACAAGGAAGTCAATTACAAGGATATTTACGTCAATCTTGACTATGACCCCTCGATCGACGAACAAATCGTTACCAGCCAGCAGCAAGATGGCAAGGTGTACGTGTCAGTACATGCCATGCTGACCTCCGACGCGCTTGATTTCGTTGAAACGATTGGCAGAGAGCGTGCCAAGAAGTTCCAGGCGTACAAGACCAACCTGACCACATACGATTTCGCGACGATCACGATCAAGGACTACCCTATTGAGGTTGCATGCGACGTTTTCTCACGCATCAATACGGGCGGGAAGCCGTTGACGCTGTTCGAAATCATGGTTGCCATGACCTACGATGACGCAAAGAATTTCGATCTCGCGCAGAAGTATGA
>NZ_JBFTNE010000353.1:0-408 GCF_056397325.1 Cupriavidus sp. 05N39 | reverse complement strand
ACGCCGCACCGCATGCCGCGCTGTTTCCGGGCCCACCACGATCTGTTGCAGCCATGGCACTGCTGGGCATGACGGCGCTGTGCGTATGATCGGCCCAGACCTCCATGGAGCCCGGCCCGTGATCCAGCGCCTGACCCTTGCCCTGCTGCTGTGCGCCACCCCGCTGGCGGCGCTGGCCGCGCCCGATTCCTACCGGCTCGATCCGGTGCATACCCGCGTGCTGTTCGCGGTGGAGCATGCCGGCTTCTCGCATGCGCTGGGCACCGTGTCGGGCAGCGAAGGCGTGCTGGTGTTCGACCCGCAGGACTGGGCCTCGGCCACGCTCAACGTGACCGTCCCGATCCAGCGCCTGGACCTGGGCGATGCGAAGTGGAACACCGCCACCCTGGCGCGCAACCTGCTCGATGG
>NZ_JBFTNE010000352.1:0-409 GCF_056397325.1 Cupriavidus sp. 05N39 | reverse complement strand
CTGCAGGGGGAACTGGACGCCGAGCGCCAGGCCCACGCCGCCGCGCGGGCGCGTCAGGAGGCGGGGCAGCGCCAGATCGAGGCGCTCGAGCGGCAATTGGGAGAGTTGCGTACCCAATTCTCGACGGAGCTGGAACGCACCCGCGAGCAGGTGGCCGTCGCACAGGAGCGGGCCAGTGCCACCGAACGCCGCGCGCTGCGCGAGATCGACCAGGAACGCACGCTGCGCCAGAAGGGCGAGCAGGTGGTCGCGGACCTGCGCACCGAACTGGCGGCCGTGCAGGTGAGGGCGCAAGACGCCGCCGTGGCCGGCGCGGAGGCGCGGGCGCGGTTGCAGGCCGAGCGCGACACGCTCAGCCGGCCTCAGCCGGCAACTGGCGGAGGCAGAGCAGGCGCTCGGACGAGGGCAG
>NZ_JBFTNE010000351.1:0-409 GCF_056397325.1 Cupriavidus sp. 05N39 | reverse complement strand
GTACATGATCTACCCGCTGGGCAACGCGATCGCCGCCTCGCCGGAGACGCCGTTCCTGCAGATCGGCGAGTCCAAGTACGACAAACCGATCCTGGACCGCATCATCCGCCCGCCGACGCGACTGGAAGACGCCGCGCGCACCGCGATCGTGTCGCTGGACTCGACCATCCGCTCCAACCTGTCGGTGGGGCTGCCGGTGGACCTGGTGCTGATCCGCAAGGGCGACCTGCGCATCAGCCAGCGCATGCGCCTGGCCGGCGACAGCCCGCTGTATGCGGAAATCCACGGCAGCTGGTCGCACAAGCTGGAGCAGGCCGTGGCCAGCCTGCCGGCGTTTCCCTGGGAACGCTGACCCGGTAACGCCGGCCGTTGGCCGGCATCACCTTGTGCGGATCAGGCGGTTTCCAGC
>NZ_JBFTNE010000350.1:0-410 GCF_056397325.1 Cupriavidus sp. 05N39 | reverse complement strand
TCCTCGGCGAGGAAAGCGAGGGCGGTGCGAAGCCACCGCCGACCAGTGATGCGCTGCCCACCAGCGAAACGCCGGCCGACGATCACCACGACCACGCCTCTACCGGCGCGGCCGATCACGCGCAGGCCGGCCACGACGCGCATGACCACGGCAACACGCCGGCCGAGGGCCCCGCGCTGTTCGGCAGCGCCACCGACGTGCTGTCCGAGTATGGCCATACCCATGACCACGCCGAAGCCGCCACGCTGCTCGACCCGCAGACCCGCGCCACGCTGAAGGCCGCGCTGGACCAGATGTGGTCTTCCGAAGGCGAGCTGCGCCAGGGCCGCCCCGAGGCCGCGCTGCCCTATGCCAACAAGGCGCTGGCCTTCATCAAGCAGGTGCAGCAGGCCGAGCGCATCTACCTGGCG
>NZ_JBFTNE010000349.1:0-410 GCF_056397325.1 Cupriavidus sp. 05N39 | reverse complement strand
CTTGTCCACTTCGGCCAGGGCTTCGGCTTTGAGCTTGCCCATTTCGCTGGTCATGGCCTGCTGGATGTCGCCCTTGCGTGCGCGCAACTGGGCAGCGATGCCCCGCAGGATGGCGCCGCGGGCCTGCAGGGTCTGCGCGGACCAGCTCGGGAAGGCGGTGGCGGCGGCGGCGAGGCGCTGTTCGATCTGCGCGGCATCGAGCAGTTCGTGGCGGTAGGTCACCTGGCCGGTGGCGGAGTTGACGATCTCAACGGTCATCGCGGTACTCCGAAAGACAGGCGCTCATTGTGCGCCGGGGCCTGTGAGCCGGATGTTGCCGGATGCGTCGGGAAGGCTGTTTGGGTTGCGACATGGGGTCGCAGGCTTGGGTGTATGCGGGAAGCAACGTTCCACCGGCGTGTGGTTGGAAC
>NZ_JBFTNE010000348.1:0-410 GCF_056397325.1 Cupriavidus sp. 05N39 | reverse complement strand
ACCTATGCGATGGACCCCGGGGGCTACCAACTGGACAACGCGCTGTTGAGCGGGATGGGCATGACCGCCTCGCCCATCATGGTGCAGGCGCGCGAGCGCGTTGCGCGACGCTGCGATGGCTTCGTCTCCAGCGACGGCCTGGGCCGCCAGCTGATCCTCACCCAGCGCCTGCAGGCGGCCAAGGCGGGCAACCTCGCCGCCGAGGCCTCGCTGTTTGCCGAAGGCCAGCCGCTGCAGAACACGCCGGCTTACCGGCGCGGGCTGGTGGAGCGGGTGATGGACTCGCGCGACCCCGAAGCCTACATGGCGCTCTCCACCGGCATGGGCCAGCGCGCCAGCGGCGACCGCGCCCTGGACGGGCTGGTGGCCGGCGACCAGTTCAGTGAGCTGGCCTGGCGGCTGGCCGCCTG
>NZ_JBFTNE010000347.1:0-411 GCF_056397325.1 Cupriavidus sp. 05N39 | reverse complement strand
TTGCTCACGTGCGCCTTTTCCAGGTCGGCCACCAGCTGCGTGCGCAGCGCGGCCTGGGCGATGTCGTCCACCATCGCCTCGGCCAGTTGGCGCTGCTCGGGGGTGAGGCGCGGCGCATTCCGCGCGAAGCGCATGCCGGCCACGCCGATGGCGCGGTCATCGCCATCCAGCAGCGGCAGGAACCACCACTCCGCGCCGGCCAGGGTATCGGTGAAGCGGCCGCTGGGCTGGCCATGGCGGCGCGCCCAGTCGGCGGCGGCCAGGTCGGTCTCGCCGGGCGCGGCGCTGCCGCTGGTGCTGGTGTGCGGGCCGATGCGCAGCCAGGCCGGGGCGTCCATCGCCTGTTCCAGCGCTTCGCGCCCGGCTTGTGCCACTTCTTCGTTGCTGGCTGCGCGGGTCAACTGACGGCCC
>NZ_JBFTNE010000346.1:0-413 GCF_056397325.1 Cupriavidus sp. 05N39 | reverse complement strand
ATCTTCGGCAGCGGCAGTTCGTCGTACAGCGCGATCATCGCGCCCAGCACCATGCCGATCAGCACCCGCACGCTGATCTGCACGACCGACGTGCCGGCGATGCCGAGCTGCTGGCGGTGGGTGGCGGCCCGGTCGTTCACCGCCGTGCGCAGCGCCTGCAGGTCCTCGGGGATGTAGGGCTGCAGCAGCGCCGGCACCTGGTGGCGGGACGAATTGAGGATATCCATGAGGCGCATCAGCAATGCATCAGGCCCGCCGGTTTCGGTGCGGAAGAACGAGGCGATGCCGATCGCGGCCAGGGTGAGCACGCCGATGATCAGCGCCGACAGCACGATCACCGAGTAGGCACGTGCGCGCCCCGGCGGCAGCTTGCCTTCAACGGTGGAGGCCAGCAGATGGGTCAGGTGGAACAC
>NZ_JBFTNE010000345.1:0-413 GCF_056397325.1 Cupriavidus sp. 05N39 | reverse complement strand
GAGCATACCTGTGCATCGGCGCGGCTTCGATGGCCGCGGCCGGCGTCGCTCCGTATGCTGGCGGCATGTCCGATGCCTCCACTCCCGCGCTGCGCCGCCAGTTGGTCCAGCAGCTTCCGCCGTTGCGCGATGACGACAACATCCTGATCCAGCGTTTCCTCGATGCGATCTGGGCCGAGCATGGCCTGGCGCGGGCCAGCCTGGACAGCTATCGGCGCGATCTGGAAGGGGTGGCGCGCTGGCGCGATGGGGCGGGCGGCGGGCTGGGGGCAATCGACCGCGCGGGGTTGTTCGACTACCTGGCCTGGCGGGCGCGGCATGGCTGGTCGCCGCGCAGCAACGCACGGCTGTTGTCGGCGCTGCGCGCGTTCTTCGCCGATGCGGTGCGCCGCGGTCAGCGCAACGAGGACCCC
>NZ_JBFTNE010000344.1:0-413 GCF_056397325.1 Cupriavidus sp. 05N39 | reverse complement strand
AGCGTGATCAGTTGCGGATGGCGCTCGCTGGCCCGCAACTGCAGCAGTTGCAGCGCATGCTGGTAGCCGGCGAGGGCGGCCTGCGGGCGGCCATCATCGCTGTCCAGCGCCGCCAGATCGGCCAGGCTTTCGGCGGTGCCGCCGATGTCGTGCAGGACGTCGCGACGCAGGCCGAGGGCGCCGTTGAACGCCACGCGCGCTTCATCGCGGTAGCCCAGCAGCTGCTGGCAGCGGCCGAGCTGGGCGTGGTACTCCGCCACCAGGCTGGGCAGCGCATCGCGCTGGGCGCTGGCCAGCGCCTGCATCGGCATCATGTGGGTCACGCACTCGCGCGAGCGGCCGAGCATGCGCAGGGCACGGCCGCGCTGGGTCACCGCCTCCAGCTGCAACGGCGGCGGCACCTGGTCGACCTG
>NZ_JBFTNE010000343.1:0-415 GCF_056397325.1 Cupriavidus sp. 05N39 | reverse complement strand
GCTGCTGGCTGCCTGCACCACCGCCGCCATGGCAGCGCCGCCGCAGGACCTGGCCGCGCCCGGCGTCAGCGAGGCCGGGCTGGCCACCACCGTGGTCCGCGACCACGTGCAAGAAGGCGAGTTCGTGCCGGCCCGGCCGTTGCCCGGCGATCCCGCAAACCCCTTTGCGCGCACCGTGCTGCGCACCGGCGTGGCCGAGGACGACACCCAGCCGGCACGTCCACTGCCCGTGGAGTGACGGACGGGCGGGTGATGACCTTCCGCTTTGTTGCTCGGCCTGCAACAATGCGCCCCTGCCCAGCGCAGGCCTCGCGAAAGTGGCGGAATTGGTAGACGCCCTGGATTTAGGTTCCAGTGCCGCAAGGCGTGGGGGTTCGAGTCCCCCCTTTCGCACCCGTCATCCCGGCCCCTGGCC
>NZ_JBFTNE010000342.1:0-415 GCF_056397325.1 Cupriavidus sp. 05N39 | reverse complement strand
CGAAGCTGGCCACCGCGCCCTGCACCACGCTGTCCTGGCCACTGGTGGCGGCGTAGCGGTACACGCCCTGCACCTGTTTGCGCTGCAGGTAAGCCTTGCCGCGCAGGCGCTCCATCATGGTCAGCACCGTCGAACGCGCCAACCCGCGCTCCTCGCCAAACCCGGCCGCGACCTCGCCCACGGTCGCGCCCCCCTGTTCCGAAACGTACTGCAACAGGGCCAGCTCCTGGTCCCCGATGGTCTTGCCGCGCATGGCACACTCCGATGACTACACGTGTCGCTAACGTGCCAGTGACTACACCTGTCGTCAAGTGCCGGAGGGCGTCCGCCGACGAACGGTCGCGGGCGGGGCGCTTAAACCTTCTGGTCCTCGACCGCATCCAAGCCTGCGAGCCCGGACTGTCCCCGCTCCACC
>NZ_JBFTNE010000341.1:0-415 GCF_056397325.1 Cupriavidus sp. 05N39 | reverse complement strand
GTTCGGGCACGAGGCCGGTGCGTTCACCGGCGCGCAGCGTCGCCATGTCGGCCGCTTCGAGCAGGCCAACGGCGGCACGCTGTTCCTCGATGAAATCGGCGACATGCCGCTGCCCTTGCAGACGCGCCTGCTGCGCGTGCTGGCCGAAGGCGAGTTCTTCCGCGTCGGCGGGCGCGAACTGATCCGCGTCGACGTGCGGGTGATTGCCGCCACCCACCAGGACCTGGAGTCGCTGGTCGCGCAGGGCCGCTTCCGCGCCGACCTGCTGCACCGCCTGGACGTGGTGCGGCTGCGCCTGCCGCCATTGCGCGAGCGCCGCGACGACATCGCCCAGCTCGCCGATACCTTTCTGGCGGCCGCCGCGCGCAAGCTCGACACCTCCCCCAAGCGGCTCACTGCCGCCGCCCTGCAGGCC
>NZ_JBFTNE010000340.1:0-415 GCF_056397325.1 Cupriavidus sp. 05N39 | reverse complement strand
CCGTCACCCCGTACGTGCAGGTCACCTACGACCACGAGTTCGAAGACGGCCAGCAGGCCAGCGCGTGGCTGCAGTCGATGCCGGACGTGGGCATGTACAAGGTGCCGGGCCTGGAGTTCGACAAGGACTACGTGACCGCCGTGATGGGCGCACGCGTCAAGCTGGGCGGCCTGCAGAGCAACATCGGCATGAGCGCCACCACGCTGCAGAAGCGTGCGCGCGACGTGTCGCTGTTCGCCAGCTTCAGCGGCAGCTTCTGATCCACCCTTGCGCAGCGCCCCTTGCCGGGGCGCCGCGCAGGGCCGGCGAAAGCCGGACGCAGCGGGCGGCCCAGTGCCGCCCGTTGCCTTTTGACCACTCCGCCGCATAGACTTGTCCGGCACCACGCGGGTGTAGCTCAATGGTAGAGCTGTAG
>NZ_JBFTNE010000339.1:0-419 GCF_056397325.1 Cupriavidus sp. 05N39 | reverse complement strand
ACGATGCCCTGAACGACACGCTCCCATACCTGTGGCCGGATGCTTGTTTGATCCATGTCAACGGCAATTCGCTGGAACTTCCTATGCTCTCCGGATGGCCGTTTCCGCTTGCACGATCCGGGCCGAGGCCGATTACCAGTCCAAACACCTGGTTCCGGAGGCTCAACGGTACGAGTGCAAATTGCAACGGCAGCAACGGAATCGCCAGCGGCAACAACACCTTATATCCGATTGCCCGGCTTGCATTCCGATCCGGATCCCCCCAACGCTAACGGCCCTGAATGACCATGAAACTGCCCTTCGTCACGAGTATGCGAATGCATTCCCTGCTTCTGACTGCAAGCATTGCGCTGACGGTGACGCTGACGGTGATGCCGGCGCGCGCGGAAGGTGGCGCGGGGCTGGCCCAGCAGCTATGC
>NZ_JBFTNE010000338.1:0-420 GCF_056397325.1 Cupriavidus sp. 05N39 | reverse complement strand
GCGTCGAGCAGGCCTTCGCCGAAGGCGCGAATCATTTCTGGCTGGACTTGCAGTACTACGCCTTCACCGCCCAGGATCAGGCGGGTGGCGAGTATRCCCGCGCGCGCGACCTGCTCGCCACCGACTGTGCGCTGATGCTCGAACGCCTGCCCGGTCTCGCGCAACTGGCCTTCACCGACGGCACGCCGTTTGCGGATGACACCACGCTGGAGTGGATTGCGCGCCATGCCACGGTACGTGATATCGAGCGCGGCGAGCCCATGGTGCCGGTATCGGTCGCGTCCGCCAGCACCGACTGGGCGGAGACGGAAGCCCAGGCGGCGGACCTCGCCGCCCAACAGAGCCTCGATGCCGCGTTCGCCTGGTTGCAGGGCCTGCCGGCGCCGGACCTGGTTGCAGGGCCTGCCGGCGCCGGACGGT
>NZ_JBFTNE010000337.1:0-420 GCF_056397325.1 Cupriavidus sp. 05N39 | reverse complement strand
CTCGAGAGCAGGCGCACGATGGTCTGACGGGTCTGGCGGTGGGGCTGGGAAGAAGGCATTTCGGTATCGTCACAGGCGGCCGCGGCCGCGATGGGGGATCCGTCAGTGGCAGGCCACGACGGCGTCATGGAATCAGGCGCCTTGGGCGATGATGCGGTGTACCGCGTCGGCGTAGCGCTGCAGCTGCTCCAGCGTCACGAACTCATCGGCGGTGTGGGCCTGGGCGATGTCGCCCGGGCCATACACCAGCGTGGTGTAACCACCGGCGGAGAACAGCGAGGCTTCGGTCCAGAAGTCCACCGCATTGCCGATCGGGATATCCAGCGCGTCGGCCACATCGCGCGCGGCGAGCCGGCGGTTTTCCGCTTCGGCGATGTCACCGGCCGGGAAACTCGGGCCGCGGAAGGTCTCGGTGAATAC
>NZ_JBFTNE010000336.1:0-420 GCF_056397325.1 Cupriavidus sp. 05N39 | reverse complement strand
ACCGTCCGGCGCCGGCAGGCCCTGCAACCAGGCGAACGCGGCATCGAGGCTCTATTGGGCGGCGAGGTCCGCCGCCTGGGCTTCCGTCTCCGCCCAGTCGGTGCTGGCGGACGCGACCGATACCGGCACCATGGGCTCGCCGCGCTCGACATCGCGTACGGTGGCATGGCGCGCAATCCACGCCAATGTGGTGTCATCCGCAAACGGTGTGCCGTCCGTGAAGGCCAGTTGATCGAGGCCGGGCAGGCGTTCGAGCATCAGCGCACAGTCAGTGGCGAGCAGGTCGCGCGCGCGGGCATACTCGCCACCCGCCTGATCCTGGGCGGTGAAGGCGTAGTACTGCAAGTCCAGCCAGAAATGATTCGCGCCTTCGGCGAAGGCCTGCTCGACGCGGTCGAGGAGTTCCGGCCACTGCTTTTG
>NZ_JBFTNE010000335.1:0-423 GCF_056397325.1 Cupriavidus sp. 05N39 | reverse complement strand
CCCGACCCGTACGCGCCTTCCATGCGGCTGGCGATGCGGGTCAGCTCGGAGAGCTTGGCCGGGTCGCGCGGCGCCGGCATGGAGGTCATCAGCTTGAGCAGGTGGATCTGGCGCTTGGTGTCCTCGCTCATCGGCTGGCCGTCATAGGTGCCGGCCTGGGTGATCCAGCCGTTGAGGACGGTCAGCCAGCGCTCGTTGGCCTTGGCCGCCACGCGCTCGGAATCCTCGTTGATGTAGGTCGAGGACAGCCACTGCGCCGAGGTCATTTCCGGGTACATGGCCTTGTACTCGGCGTTGACGCGGGCGATGAACTGGTCCGCGGTTTCGCCCGGTTTGGCGCTGGTCGCGGCTGGCGCATCGGCCGGGGTGGGTTCCTTCTGGCAGGCCGCCAGCGTCAGTGCGGCAGCACCGACAGCCAGGGCC
>NZ_JBFTNE010000334.1:0-423 GCF_056397325.1 Cupriavidus sp. 05N39 | reverse complement strand
GCGGTATCGACCGCCGACCCGCTGGATACGCTGGCCAAGGCGCGGATCGAGGCGCACTACTTCCGCCATAACGCGTTCCTGGCGCACGGGCAGCTCCTGCGTGGCATCGATCGGATCCGGCACCTGCCCGGGGTGATCGTGCAGGGTCGCTACGACATCATCTGCCCGGCCCGCAGCGCGTGGGACCTGGCATGCGCGTGGCCGGAAGCCACGCTGGAGATGGTGCTGTCCGGGCACGGCGCGACCGAACCGGCCACCGCCGATGCGCTGGTGCGGGCCACCGATGCATTTGCGGACCGGATCGCCGGGCCGTCCGCGTAGGCGCCGATACCCGCACTCGCATGGTTCGCCTGCACGGGCGCGTGGCGCGCGCTTAACCTGCGCGGGTGCACGCTGCCAGGCGACTGGAAGGAGCGCGCGACC
>NZ_JBFTNE010000333.1:0-423 GCF_056397325.1 Cupriavidus sp. 05N39 | reverse complement strand
ACGCCACCCCGCGTGCCGCATTGGCGGGTGCCGCGATCGGCCGGTGGTCGAGCAGGATCACCGGCGCCTTGGGATCGGCACCGGCCAGCGCGGCGCCCAGGTCCGGCGGCGGCAGCCCGTAGTTGCTGGCCACCGGGTCGGTGACTCCGGCGATGGTCAGCGCCGCGCCGCCGCGCTGGACCTGCACATGGCTGTTCTCCAGCACCTGCATGCCCTGCGAGCGGAAGGCCTGCATCCAGGCGGCGTACTGCGCGTAGTACTCGTGGTTGCCGGTGATCGCGATCACCCCGTCCGGCGCACGCAGCGCGCCCAGCGGCGCAACGTCGGCCGCACGCGCGGCCACGCTGCCATCGATCAGGTCGCCGGTGATCACCACCAGGTCCGGCTTCAACGCGTTGCTGTTGGCCACCACCTTGGCCACCC
>NZ_JBFTNE010000332.1:0-424 GCF_056397325.1 Cupriavidus sp. 05N39 | reverse complement strand
CATGTTTGAGTATCGCCTTAAGGCGATGCGAGTTTGGGTCCCGGCCGCTCTTTTTGTCTGCCGACGAGGGGGGGTCGCCCCATCCGGCGCGCCTTCTTTGCCTACTTTCTTGGCAAGACAAGAAAGTAGGTCGCCCCCCGCAGGGGGGTGAAACCGCCTTTGACTTTTAAGCCTTTGAAGTTGAAGTTGAAGTTAAGGCATCCATCAAAAATGCGCCAAATACCCCCCATCCACCGCCAACACATGCCCAGTAACATAAGAAGCCGCCGGCGAAGCCAAAAACACCGCCGCCCCCGCCACCTCCTCCGGCTGCCCCCACCTCCCCAACGCAGTCCTCTGCCGCAACCACACGGCAACGCTAGCGTCATCGACCAAAGGCTGAATAGGTTCGGTAGCAAAAAACCCCGGCGCAATGGCAATTACA
>NZ_JBFTNE010000331.1:0-426 GCF_056397325.1 Cupriavidus sp. 05N39 | reverse complement strand
ACCCGACTTACGGCGGCTTCGAGCCGGCCCAGTTCAACAATGACTACAGCCAGTCGCGCGAGGCCCGCCATGATGCCAAGCGCGCCGCGCTGGACTACGCGCCGTGAGCCGCGCCCCGCTGCCGCTGCGTGACGATCAGCGCCTGATCTTCGCGCTCGACGTGCCGGGCCGCGACGAGGCGCTGGCGTGGGTGGACCGGCTCGGCGACGCGGTCTCGTTTTACAAGATCGGCATGGAGCTGCTCGCCTCCGGCGAGTACTTCGACGTGCTCGAGGCCCTGGCCGCGCGCGACAAACGCGTGTTCGTCGATCTCAAGTTCTTCGACATCCCGGCCACCGCCGCGGCGGTGATCAAGCGGCTGTCGCAGTGGCCGGTCAGCTACGCCACCATCCACGGCTGGCACCCGGCCATGATGGAGGCCTGCGC
>NZ_JBFTNE010000330.1:0-426 GCF_056397325.1 Cupriavidus sp. 05N39 | reverse complement strand
GTGGTGGCCTCGGCCACGCCCATCGGGATCATGAAGCACAGCTGCGCCACGTTGATCGCGATCTGGTGCGAGGCCGCCTCGGTGGCGCCAAGGCGGCCGATGAGCAGCGCGGTGACGATGAACAGCCCGCCCTCCATCAGCACGGTGATGCCGATCGGCAGGCCGGTGCGCAGCAGGTCCCAGATCGCGGCCCAGCGCGGCGCCTCGAAGTGCGAGAACAGGTGCAGGTGGGCAAAGCGCTTGGTCGTGAACAGGTACCCGGCAAAGCACAGCGCCTGGATCCACATCATCGTGGCCGAGGCGATGCCCAAGCCTTCGGCGCCCAGTTCCGGGAAGCCCAGCTTGCCGTAGCAGAGGATGTAGCCCAGCGGCGCCAGCACCAGCAGGCCGCCGAAGCCGAGCAGCATGGTCGGCAGCGTCCAGTGC
>NZ_JBFTNE010000329.1:0-427 GCF_056397325.1 Cupriavidus sp. 05N39 | reverse complement strand
GTGAGCGCGTCGATCAGGCCGTGTTCTTCGGCCAGGGGGATGAACAGGTCCGGGCGCACCTGGGTGCCATCGGGGCGGGCCCAGCGCACCAGCGACTCGGCGCCGATGCAGATGCCGGTGTCCAGCTCGATGATGGGTTGGTAGTGCATGAAGAACTCGCGCCGGCGCACCGCGGTGGCCAGCTCGGCCGGCAGCGACAACCGTCGGCGCGACAGCCAGACCACCCCGCCCACCGCTGCCAGCGCGCCCAGCACGCCCAGCGGGATGAACTGGCGGAACTGCTGGCGGAAGCTGGCGATCAGGTCGGTACGCGGCGCGGTGGCGATGGCCAGCCACTCCTGGTCCTGGGCGGTGGCGTACAGGGTGTGGCCGTCCATGCCGCTGTGCGGTTCGCGCAGCAGGCGCTGCAGAAGCTGCTGGTCGAGGA
>NZ_JBFTNE010000328.1:0-433 GCF_056397325.1 Cupriavidus sp. 05N39 | reverse complement strand
GTGTTGAAGGCTTGGGACAAGACCGGAATTGTAGCCCAGGCCGCCCGTTCATGCTGGCGTGGCCGCGCTGACCGGCGGCGTGCCGCCCTGCCCCAGCGCCGCCCGCAGCCCCGGCAGCTGGCGGCGACTGCACGGCAGCGCGCTGCCATCGGCCAGGTGGGCGCGCGCCTCGCCGTTGTCCAGCGGCTCGATGGACACCAGAAAGCCCAGGTTGAGGACGTAGCTGCGGTGGATCCGGACGAACCGGGCCGGGTCCAGCCGGGCCTCCAGCGCGGCCATGGTGCTGCGCAGCGGGTAGTCGTGGCCGCGTACGTGCAGGTTCATGTAATTGCCCGCGGCCTGGGCGTATTCGATGTCGGCGGTCGCCACCAGGAAGTCGCGCCCCAGCTTGCGCACCAGGAACCGCTCCGGGCGATCGACCGGCTCCTCCGGC
>NZ_JBFTNE010000327.1:0-436 GCF_056397325.1 Cupriavidus sp. 05N39 | reverse complement strand
GCGTTGGCGTCGGCGTTTTCCGCGCGCAGTTCGCGGGCGGCGGCCACCAGCGCTTCCAGCGCGGCCCGGGTTTCCTTCCAGCCGCGGGTCTTCAGGCCGCAGTCGGGGTTGACCCAGATCTGCTCTGGCCGCAGGACCTCGGCGGCCTTGCGCAGCAGCGCCAGCATCTCTTCCTTGTCCGGCACGCGCGGGGAGTGGATGTCGTACACGCCCGGGCCGATCTCGTTGGGGTACTGGAAGCGCACGAATGCATCCAGCAGCTCCATCCGCGAGCGCGAGGTCTCGATGGAGATCACGTCGGCATCCATTGCCGCCACCGAGTGGATGATGTCGTTGAACTCGGAATAGCACATGTGGGTGTGGATCTGGGTGGCATCGCGCACGCCGCTGGCACTGATCCGGAACGCTTCCACCGCCCAGTCCAGGTACTCGCGCC
>NZ_JBFTNE010000326.1:0-438 GCF_056397325.1 Cupriavidus sp. 05N39 | reverse complement strand
GTGCGTCCACCCGGCGCTGCTGAAGCTGCAGCGGCGTCTCATTGGCGGGTGGATCGGCGGCCATGGCCGGAGCGGCTGAGCCAAGCAGGACGACGGCCATGCACAAGCGGCGTCGAAACGAGCGGACAACATCCATGTTGCGTCCTTCGAGGCGGGGCCGGAGGGCCCGGATGGCCTGAGTGTAGCGGGGCGTCCGGGGCAGGCAAGAGGGGCGGGTCGGTCGGCGGCTAGGCCGTGACCGGCTCCGCCATCCGCACCCGGTTGCGCCCCTCGGTCTTGGCCAGGTAAAGCGCCTCATCCGCGCGTGCGACCAGTTCCTCCAGCAGCGGCTGGTCGCCGCCCGGCAGCGCCTCGCCAATCGCGCCGCCCACACTGATCGACACGGGAATGCGTACCCCGGCAACGGTGATCGGCTCGGCGGCAATGGCATGCCTCAGC
>NZ_JBFTNE010000325.1:0-438 GCF_056397325.1 Cupriavidus sp. 05N39 | reverse complement strand
GGCGAGGAGTACGCGCTGGCGCGTACCGAGCGCAAGTCCGGGCGTGGCTACCGCGGCTTCGTGGTCGATGCCGATCCGTCGGTGACGCTCGAAGACGACCTGCTGCGCCGCGATTTCACCATCAACGCCATCGCCTGCGATGAAGCCACCGGCGCGCTGGTGGACCCGTATGGCGGCCTGCGTGATATCGAACAGCGCGTGCTGCGCCATGTCGGCCCGGCCTTCGTCGAAGACCCGCTGCGGGTGCTGCGCGCGGCACGCTTCATGGCCCGCTTCGCCCCGCTCGGCTTCACCGTTGCCCCGGAAACCATGGACCTGATGCGCCAGATCGCCGACAGCGGTGAGCTGGACGCGCTGGTACCCGAACGCGTCTGGCAGGAACTGCGCCGCGCGCTCACCTGCGCCCAGCCTTCGGCCTTCCTGCGCACGCTGCACGAC
>NZ_JBFTNE010000324.1:0-438 GCF_056397325.1 Cupriavidus sp. 05N39 | reverse complement strand
CACCACCGCCGCGGTCTGCTCGGCAGCGTAGTTGTAGTAGTCGCGGACCTGGGTCTGGCGGTCTTCGAACGCACGATCGGACGCGGTGCGGCCACTGAAGAACAGGTAGGCGTAGGCATAGCGCGCGGCCTCCAGCCAGGCGTCCAGCGCGGCATCGCTCATCGGATGCTTGTCGCGGTCCTTGGGCTTGGGGCTCAGCCCCAGGGCGGTCTTGACCCACAGTTCGGACAGTGCCGACAGGCGTTGTTCCTCGGGCAACACCGCGGTGTCTTCCAGGGTCTTCTGGCAGCTCACCACGTCCTTGGCGCACAGGTCCTCGTCCAGCCCGATCACGCTCAGGGTTTCCTGCGAGGCCGCACTCAACTTGCCGGAGGTGAGCACGTCGCCGCGCTTGTTGGCCAGGTAGTCGGTGGGTGCCACCTGCTTCATGGTCACCAT
>NZ_JBFTNE010000323.1:0-439 GCF_056397325.1 Cupriavidus sp. 05N39 | reverse complement strand
GCGACATCCCGATCGTGCTGCTGCCGCTGCTCAACGACATCCGCTCGGCACGCGCCGCACCGGGGATCAATGAAAGCGTGCTGTTCGCCTTCGCCCCGGACAGCGTCAGCGCCACCGAGGCCGAGCTCGACCATGCACGCGGCAGCCTGAGCGGGCGCAACCGCGAGCTGCTCGACACGGTCGGCAATGCGGTCAAGGAAGAACTGCTGCGGATCAAGGACGCGCTGGACCTGCACCTGCGCACCGGCGGCGAGCCGGTGCAGCTGCAGACCCAGGTCAATGAACTGGGCGCGGTCGCCGACACCCTGGGCATGATGGGCCTGGGCGTTGCCCGTGGCGTGGTCGTGCAGCAGCGCGATGCGCTGCGTGGCGTGGTCGATGGGCAGCAGCAGATCGATGAAGGCCTGCTGCTGGATATCGCCGGCGCGCTGCTCTACGT
>NZ_JBFTNE010000322.1:0-445 GCF_056397325.1 Cupriavidus sp. 05N39 | reverse complement strand
GTTACATGCCCTGCGATGGGGGCGTGTGGCGCCGCGCACAAGGCGTGCGGCGCGATCCAGGTCAAATCAGTTGCGGCCCTTGACCAGCGGCAGCTCGGCCTGCTGCCAGGCGGGAATGCCGCCGTCGAGCACGTGGACCTGCTCGAAACCGGCCTTCTTCAACGCCTTGGCGGCGGTTTCGGACGCATTGCCGGTACGGCATACCAGCACCACCGGGCTCTGCTTGGCGTTGGCCACCAGCTTGTGCTCCGGGCCGAACGCGGTCGGCTGCACGTTGCGACTGCCGGCGATATGGCCCTTTTCGAAATCGCTGCTGGAGGACAGGTCCACCACGATCGCGCCACCGGCATTCATGAGGTGGGTCAGTTCGGCCGGCTTGAGCGACTTGAAGCCGCGGAACAGACGGCGGACTTCGGTGACGATGATGGCCACGGTCAGGCCGACC
>NZ_JBFTNE010000321.1:0-445 GCF_056397325.1 Cupriavidus sp. 05N39 | reverse complement strand
GTTGACGCCTGCGCGGCGCTGCACGCCGTGACAGCCACCAGCGTCGGCAGGCGCGCTCAGCGTGCGTGGCTGCCGTCGTCGTCCGCGCCGTGGCCCATGCCCATGCCACCGCCACCCATGCCGCCCATGCCACCACCACCACCGCCACCCGCCTTGCCGCCGGCCTTGTCGCCGTCGCCCTTGCCCTTCGCACCGGCGCTCGGTCGCGCCGGCCCCTGCTGCGGAATGCCCACGCTGGACGGGATCGGCGCCAGGTCGAGCGCACCGCGGATGAAGTCGCGCAGCGACACCACCAACGCGGCGGTCTGCACCGGCCGGCCCTGGGCCAGCTCGGTAGCCGCGTTGGCGGCCAGCCGCACCTGGTCATCGGACGCGGCGGTCTGCACCGGCCGGCCCTGGGCCAGCTCGGTAGCCGCGTTGGCGGCCAGCCGCACCTGGTCATCGG
>NZ_JBFTNE010000320.1:0-446 GCF_056397325.1 Cupriavidus sp. 05N39 | reverse complement strand
TAATCGGTCTGCTCGTCATACGCACTGGCGGTGAACGCATACCAGCCGTCCAGCCAGGCGAACGCGGGAATGCGGTAGCTGGTCACCAGGCTCTTGCGCTTCTGCGCATAGTCCAGCTGGGTGTTCATCTTGTGGCCGCGGCTGTTGAGGAACCGCCGCTCCAGGCCGCCGCGCACACCGGCGCCGCTCTCGCTGCCGTAGCTCAGGCCCGCGGTGTAGATGGTGCGCTTGGCGCGGGTAAGGTTGACGTCCACCGGCACGTCGCCATTGTCGTCGGCCTGGTCCGGGCGCGGCTGGATGTCGATCACGCTGAAGTAGTCCAGCTTGGTCAGCGACTCGCGCAACCGGTCCAGCTTGCCTTCGTGGAAATAGCTGCCCTTGTCCCAGTACACCAGCGGATCGAACAACGTATCGACGAAATAGTCCTGGTGGAAGCGGATATCGCC
>NZ_JBFTNE010000319.1:0-447 GCF_056397325.1 Cupriavidus sp. 05N39 | reverse complement strand
CCGCCAGCTGGAATTCACCCAGCTGGACATGGAATTCGCCTTCGTCCGCGAGCAGGATGTGCAGGACTTCGTGGAAGGCATGATCCGCGCCATCTTCAAGGAAGTGGTCGACGTGGAGCTGGCCGCCAGCTTCCCGCGCATGACCTGGGCCGAGGCGATGCGTCGCTACGGGTCGGACAAGCCGGACCTGCGCATCGCGCTGGAACTGGTGGACGTGGCCGAGCTGGTCAAGACCAGCGAGTTCCCGGTGTTCACCGCCGCCGCCAATGATGCCGACGGCCGTGTCGCCGCGCTGCGCATCCCGGGCGGGGCCACGCTGAGCCGCAAGCAGATCGACGAGTACGCCGCGCATGCCGCCAAGTACGGCGCCAAGGGCCTGGCGTACATCAAGATCGCCGACAACGGCGAAGTCAGCTCGCCGATCGCCAAGTTCTTCAGCGAAGACGC
>NZ_JBFTNE010000318.1:0-447 GCF_056397325.1 Cupriavidus sp. 05N39 | reverse complement strand
GTGCAGGGCCTGTCGCCGAAGCTGAAGGGCGTGGCTGCCAGCCTGGTGGTGAGCAACCTCACCGACCGCCGCTACCTGGCCGGCGTGGATGGCAGCGATTCCGCCTTCATCGGTGCCCCGCGCACGGTCGGCGTCTCGGTCCGGGTCGACCTGTGACCCGACGCGACACCCCCGCGCCGGACATCGGTCGCCGCCGCCTGCTGCAGGGCGGCGTCGGCGCCGGGCTGGCGGCCCTGTTGCCCAGCATCGCCCGTGCGGCGGCGATCGCCCCGCATGCGCGCAGCGGCAGCCTGGAGGATGTGCAGCACATCGTGGTGTTCATGCAGGAGAACCGTTCGTTCGACCATTACTTCGGCACCCTTCCGGGGGTGCGCGGGTTCGGCGATCGTTTTGTCATCCCGGCCGCGCCGCTGGCCGCGGGCCAGCCGCCGCGCACTGTATGGCTGC
>NZ_JBFTNE010000317.1:0-450 GCF_056397325.1 Cupriavidus sp. 05N39 | reverse complement strand
ATCGAGTGCTTCGAGCGTATCGAAGTGCCGCGCACGCTGTAATGTTCCAGGCCGGACCGCCCCGCGCGGTCCGGCTCTTTCCGCTTATCCGTATCATCTTTCAAGACGAGTCTGCCTACCGTGCCAAAGACCTTCCATCGAACCGACCGTGTTTCCGCCCAGATCCGCCGTGAACTGGGAACGCTCGTGCACAACGCGGTGCGTGAACACGGCTTGCCTTCGGTGAGCGTCTCCGACGTGGAAATCACCCGTGACATGGCCCATGCCAAGATCTTCGTCACGGCACTGATGCCCGAGCGTTCGGTGGAAGCCRTGAAGGGCCTGAAGGAACTGGCCTGGGGCCTGCGCATGGAACTGGCGCGGGCGATGAAGCTGCGCCACGTGCCCGAGTTGCACTTCCACTACGATGATTCGGTGGACCGCGGCGAGCGCATCGACAACATCCTGCGC
>NZ_JBFTNE010000316.1:0-451 GCF_056397325.1 Cupriavidus sp. 05N39 | reverse complement strand
CCATGGCCCGGCGTTGGCATGGGCCCACCTGCGGCCCGCGCCCCGCGCCCGTGTCTCTTCCCTGATGGGCTGCAGCGGGCGCGGATGCCCAGCGGCCTGYGGGCCATCGCGCCCGGCGCGATGATGGTGGCCGACACATTGCCGGACATTGCCGTCCCCACCTTGTGGATCGGCATCGGCAACCTCATCTTTGGAATGCTGCAGGTGCCGGTGGCATCCCGCCTCCGCCGCCTGCGCTGAACGGCGCCGGGCGATGCACGGTGCCACCGACATGGAGGAGGGCGTATGCGCAGGTATCTTCTTGCAGCACTGTTGTTGGCAAGCACGGCGGGCTTGATGGGATGCGAGCCGGCAACACGGCTGTTCAACCCGGACACCTCGGCCGCCCCCCTTGCACAGTCGCGCATCCTCATGCGCGAGGTGGACGAGCAGGGCAGCGCCGGCGCCACAG
>NZ_JBFTNE010000315.1:0-451 GCF_056397325.1 Cupriavidus sp. 05N39 | reverse complement strand
GACGATGCCGCCGGGTTGGCCGAAACCGTACATGAACCCACCGGGACCCTTCAGCAGTTCCACCTGCTCCATCACTTCCAGCGGCCACTCGGTGCCCCACGAAGAGACCTGCAGGCCGTTGACGCGGTAGCTGTCGTAGCTGAGGTCGATGCCGCGGTTGCGGATCGGCGAGCTCCAGCCGCTGGCATACGCGCTGACCTGGGTAACCACCGACGGGTCGGTCAGGAAGGCCTCGCCCAGCGAGACGACCTGGCGCTTCTCGATCTCTTCGCGACCGACCACGGCGATCGCGAACGGGGTATCGCGCACCGCGCGGTCACCCAGCGCGCCGGTGTCGGTGTGGGTGCGCTCGGCGATGACCTTGATGGCATCCAGGTCGGTGGCCGAGCGTGCGCGCGGCGCGCCATCCGGGGCGGTTTGCGCCTGCGCGGCACAGGCCAGGGACAGGGCC
>NZ_JBFTNE010000314.1:0-454 GCF_056397325.1 Cupriavidus sp. 05N39 | reverse complement strand
CTCTTTTCCGCTCTTTTCACCGGATCCCGAGGCGCCCCATACGGCCTGGTACACCTTCACGGCTCGMTTCGCATCGCGCACCAGTGTGGACCGCCCCCACGGGCGCTCCACACAGCTACCAATCGGTGGTTTGGCAGCTCGCTCCCGCGTCCGTCTTCCCCTGTTGCTAGGATGAGCAAACCAGCGGAGCGCAAGTGGCAGCTAGCGCATAAAGGCAGGAGGCAGGAGGCAGGAGGCAGGAAGTTTGGCGTCTGAAGAGCCGGAGATTTCGGCGATACGCGGTATCGCCAGATCAACGATTCGGTGTAGCCGTGTGGAGCGCCCCCAAGGGCGCGCCACACCAGCCCGCGATGCGAAGCGAGCCGTGTAGGTGTACCAGGCCGTATGGGGCGTCCTCGTCGGCAGGTGAAAAGAGCGGAAAAGAGGGGGCCATGTTTGAGCATCGCCTTAAGGC
>NZ_JBFTNE010000313.1:0-458 GCF_056397325.1 Cupriavidus sp. 05N39 | reverse complement strand
ACCTGGTCCCGGGTGAGTGGTCGCTGCAGGGCCTGCCGCGACAGCTGGCGCTCAAGCCGATGGTGGCCAGCAGCGTGCAGTACCGGCTGACCCCGACCGCTCGCGGGCGCTTCACCTTCGAGGGCGTGCACCTGCGCGTGCATGCGCCGTGGCGGCTGTGGCGGCAGCGCCGCACCCTGCCGCCGGCGTTGACCGTGCGCGTGTACCCGAACTTCGCCCCGCTCACCCGGTTTGCGTTGTTCAGTGCCGAACAGGCCTCGCGGCTGGTGGGCGCGCACCTCAAGCGCCGGCGCGGCGAAGGCACCGATTTCCACCAGATGCGCGAGTACCGCATCGGCGACAGCCTGCGCCAGATCGACTGGAAGGCCACCTCGCGCGCGCGCAAGTTGATCTCGCGCGAGTACCAGGACGAAAAGAACCAGCAGCTGCTGCTGATGATCGACACCGGGCGGCGGATG
>NZ_JBFTNE010000312.1:0-460 GCF_056397325.1 Cupriavidus sp. 05N39 | reverse complement strand
CGTTGATGTAATAGCGCGGGTCGTCGGCGAGCCGGTAGTAGCTGGCGTTGTCGATGCCCTTGAACGACAACGTCGGCCCCAGCTCGTTGCCTTCGGCAGTGTGGTTGTAGACCACGTCCAGGATCACTTCAAGGCCCGCGGCGTGCACACCGGCCACCATCTGCTTGAACTCGGCGATGGCGTTGGTGGACAGCAGGCGCGGGTCCGGCGCGAAGAAGGCCAGCGTGTTGTAGCCCCAGTAGTTGCGCAGCCCGCGCTCCAGCAGGTGCTGGTCGTCGACATGCGCATGAATGGGCAGCAGCTCCAGCGCGGTGGCGCCGAGGTGCCTGAGATGGTCCAGCACGCCATCGTGCTTGAGCGCGGAGAACGTGCCGCGCGCCGCTTCGGCCACGTCCGGGTGCCGCATCGTGAGCCCACGCACATGCGCTTCGTAGATCACCGTATCTTCCCAGGCCACGCA
>NZ_JBFTNE010000311.1:0-460 GCF_056397325.1 Cupriavidus sp. 05N39 | reverse complement strand
CGCCGATGCCGATCCCGGCCAGCAGCAGCGCCCACACCAGGCCGTTGAAGCGCTTCAGCGCCTTGGCCAGCACCAGCGAGAACGCGATGCCGGCCAGCCCGATCAGCACCCACACCACACCACTCACGTTGCTGGGGGACGCCCAGAACGAACCGGGCGCGCCGGCGGCAAACAACAGGGCCAGAGCCATCAACGCAACCTCACGGGGGACCGGCGTCCATCTTGGTCAGGCCATCGTCCTGAACAGGTGAAGGTCCGTGCCCCCCCCTGGCAGGCTCATCCCCCGGCGGGGACGGGCGGCGGCAGTTCCAGGGTGCGCACCACCAGCCCAAGCAGTTGGCTCAGCGCACCCTCGGCGGGCGGGCCCTGCTCCAGCCCGCGTGCGAAGCCGGCCCAGTCGCCGGCCGACAACTGCTGGATCAATGCCGGATCCACCGCCAGYCAGCGCATGCCCCAATAG
>NZ_JBFTNE010000310.1:0-461 GCF_056397325.1 Cupriavidus sp. 05N39 | reverse complement strand
CCGTGACAGCTCGGGCGACGACCGCCTGCTGGGCCCGATCTTCTCCCGCCGGCTCTGGAATGCCACCGGTGGAACAGTGGACATTCCGGTGTTCGTCGGCGGCTTCGGCGCGGTCGAGGCCGAGTTCGTGATCCAGCTGCTGGAAGACGCGCCGGCCGACAAGCTGCACTGGACCGCCGAGGAAGCCGAAGCCCTGCCGGCCAAGCTGTTCTACGGCGTGGAAGTGGCCAGCAGCCCGCTGGCCACCATCAACCAGCTCGGCCCGCGCGTGGTGGTGTCCGACTTCGGCAACAACAACGGCCTGGTGCTGGGCGGGGAAATCCCCGACTGGACCGCCATGGACGACGCCGACCTGCGCGCGGAAACCCGCATCGAGGGCGAGGTGGTCGGCACCGGCGGTGCCACCCTGCTGCCCGGTGGGCTGCGTACCGCCTACGCCTTCGCGTTGGCGCGTTCGGCCC
>NZ_JBFTNE010000309.1:0-463 GCF_056397325.1 Cupriavidus sp. 05N39 | reverse complement strand
GTGCTGGTGCGCATGCGCAGCCCCGAAGGCCTGCTGCAGACGCCCGGCGAGTTCATGCCGGCGGTGGAGCGTTACGGCATGGGCATGGCGCTGGACCGGCACGTGCTGGGGCTGCTGTTCCGCCACCTGCAGGTGTGTCCGGCGCATGTGCAGCGGCTGGGGCTGTGCAACGTCAACGTGTCGGCGCAGTCGATCGCCGAGCCGACCTTCCTGGCCTTCGTCTGCGACCTGCTCGAACGCAACCGGGGCCTGGCCCGCAAGCTGTGCTTCGAGGTCACCGAAACCGCGGCGATCAGCAACCTGGCCCAGGCCCGCAGCTTCATCGAGGCGGTCAAGGCGCGTGGCTGTCGCGTGGCATTGGACGACTTCGGGTCCGGCCTGTCCTCGTTCGGCTATCTGCGCCAGTTGCCCGCGGACATGCTCAAGATCGACGGCGTGTTCGTCCGCGACATGGACGTCGACC
>NZ_JBFTNE010000308.1:0-466 GCF_056397325.1 Cupriavidus sp. 05N39 | reverse complement strand
CCTTATGGTGAGCATTGCGATAACTGTTTTGTCAAATACGGTACGGCAGCGCACGGTGGGGCCCTACCGCACTGCAGGAGCCCGCCATGTCCGCCGTCGCCGCTTTCGCCACTGCCCAGCCCACCCCCGCCGATGCCCCGGCCACGCCCGGCATCGCCCTCACCACCCAGTTCGCCGGCCAGTCCGCGCTGCTGCCGGCGGGGGTATTGGCGCTGCTGGTGTCGCTGCACCGTGCGGTGGAGCCCGAGCGCCAGCGCCGGCTGCAGGCCCGGGTGGCGCGCCAGGCGTTCTTCGACGGCGGCGGCCTGCCGGACTTCCGCGCGGACACCGCCGAGATCCGGGACGGCGACTGGCGCGTGGCCCCGCTGCCGGACGCACTGCAGGATCGCCGCGTGGAGATCACCGGCCCGACCGACCCGAAGATGGTCATCAACGCGCTGAACTCCGGGGCCAAGGTGTTCATGGC
>NZ_JBFTNE010000307.1:0-470 GCF_056397325.1 Cupriavidus sp. 05N39 | reverse complement strand
GTGCGGATCAGCAGGCCCAGGTCGGCGAACTCGCCGTCGCCATACGGGCCACGGTAGGCGTTGACGTTCTGGCCCAGCAGGTTGATCTCGCGCACGCCCTGCGCGGCCAGCTGCGCCACTTCCACCACCACGTCCTCGAACGGGCGGCTCACCTCGGTACCGCGCGTGTAGGGCACCACGCAGAACGAGCAGTACTTGGAGCAGCCCTCCATGATCGACACGAAGGCCGAGCCGCCTTCGGCGCGGGGCTCCGGCAGGCGGTCGAACTTCTCGATCTCCGGGAAGCTGATGTCCACCTGCGACTTGCCCGATTCGCGCCGTTGCCGGATCAGTTCGGGCAGCCGGTGCAGCGTCTGCGGGCCGAACACCAGGTCCACGTGCGGGGCCCGCTTGATGATCGCCTCGCCTTCCTGCGAGGCAACGCAGCCGCCCACGCCGATGATCACGCCGCGGCCGTTGTTCTTCAGCGC
>NZ_JBFTNE010000306.1:0-472 GCF_056397325.1 Cupriavidus sp. 05N39 | reverse complement strand
GCGTTTGCGCATGGAGACCATACGCAAACTGGCGATCCTGGCCGATGCCGCCAAATACGACGCGTCCTGTGCCTCCAGTGGCGCGGGGCGACGCGATTCGCGCGCGTCCGGTGGCATCGGCAGCACCGATGGCCCCGGCATCTGCCACAGCTACACGCCCGATGGCCGCTGCGTGTCGCTGCTGAAGATCCTGCTGACCAATTTCTGCATCTACGACTGCGCGTACTGCGTCAACCGCGTGTCCAGCAACGTGCAGCGCGCGCGATTCAGCGTGGACGAGGTGGTCGCGCTGACCATGGACTTCTACAAGCGCAACTACATCGAAGGGTTGTTCCTCTCCAGCGGCATCATCCGCAACGCGGACTACACCATGGAGCGCATGGTCGAGGTGGCACGCGTGCTGCGCGAAGAGCACCGCTTCGCCGGCTACATCCACCTCAAGACCATCCCCGAAGCGTCGCCGGAGCTGCTG
>NZ_JBFTNE010000305.1:0-473 GCF_056397325.1 Cupriavidus sp. 05N39 | reverse complement strand
CGCAATGGGCAATGCCACTGTTGCGCACCTGGGCTTCCTGCAGCGTCTTGGTCTCGGTGTAGTCATCGGTGGCGACCGAATTCACCACCGACGAGCTGATGTGCACCATGTAGGGCACAGTGTGCTCGGCGCAGGCAGACAGGACACGTTCGGTGGCCTGCAGGTTGTTGCGGTCGAACAACGCCCGGAATTTTCCGGTGATCTGCGCATGCAGCTGCACTACCAGACGCGCACCGGCAAACGCCTGGGTCCAGTCGCCCGGCTCGGCCAGGTCGGCCAGGATGGTCTGAACGTCCGGATGGAGCTCGCGCAGGATGGCCAGGTTGTGCTCGTGCTTGTCGATGGCGACCAGCTGGGTATAGCCCTGCTGTTTCATCTCGACAATCAGGTTCTGTCCCACCAGGCCTGCGGCGCCGGTCAGGACGATCTTGTCACTCTTCTGTGCCATGCTCGGGCCCGGTATAGGTATGAAC
>NZ_JBFTNE010000304.1:0-475 GCF_056397325.1 Cupriavidus sp. 05N39 | reverse complement strand
CGCTTCGAACGCACGCTCCTGGCGCACCCGCGCTATGGCCCGGCCCTGCGCCTGTGGCGCGAGCAGGGCGCCGTCAGCCGCAAGGGCAAGGCATTCGCGGCCGGCGGCATGGCCGTCGGCTTTGCGATGTTCTGCTGGGGCGCGCATCCCTCGTGGATCCTGCTGCTGGGGGTGGGCCTGTTCTTCCTCGCCAGCGCGGCTTACGTGGTGTCGCGCCCGTCGCCGCGGCTGGGCGCCGGCAACCGCTGAGCATCCGTGCCTTCCGGTGACACGCCGCGGCGGCGGTGCCCCCCGCGGCTGAGGCACGGCACGGGGCGGCCGATGCAATATGCATCGCACTGCGCATGCAGTAGCTTCGCGACATCGTCTTCAACGGAGTGAGAGGGGAGCATGATCCCGCAGGAGCAAGCGGTTGCAGATGCGTTCGACCGCAATTTCCATAGCCTTTTTTTGCTGGGAGGGCAGCACCGTGATG
>NZ_JBFTNE010000303.1:0-477 GCF_056397325.1 Cupriavidus sp. 05N39 | reverse complement strand
GCGAAGCTGATCGCATCGCCCTCTTCGCCCAGGCGCGCGGTACGGCCGATACGGTGCACGTAATCTTCGGCGTCGAACGGCAGGTCGTAGTTGTAGACGTACTTGATGCCATCGATGTGCAGGCCGCGCGCGGCCACGTCGGTGGCCACCAGGATCTCGAGCTGGCCCTTCTGGAAGCGGTTGAGCAGGCTCTCGCGCTTCTTCTGCGGCACGTCACCGGACAGCACGCCCACGCGGTAACCGGCCTTCTCCAGCGAACGCGCCACGCGCTCGACGAACACCTTGGTGTTGACGAAGACCATGGTGCGCGCGCCTTCGCTGCGCGACAGCAGGCCCAGCAGCAGCGGAATCTTCTCTTCGTCGGCCGGGAAGTAGATGCGCTGGCGCACGCGTGCGGCGGTGATCGACTCGCTTTCCACCACCAGCTTCTGCGGCTCGTTCATGTGCTCGTAGGCCAGCTCCAGCACGCGGTGGCTG
>NZ_JBFTNE010000302.1:0-478 GCF_056397325.1 Cupriavidus sp. 05N39 | reverse complement strand
AGTGGACGCTGCCCGATGCCATGCCCCTGGCGCTGGAGCGCCTATGGGTCTACCTCCCCGACAACGGCCTGAGCGGCGAGTCGATCGTGCAGCACGTGCGCGGCATGCCCAACGGGCAGGACGTGGTCCTGGTGGTCAGCCCATCGCTGGCAGCCGAGCCCGCGCTGGTCGCCCATGCCGACGACCCCGCAAACCTGTGCGTCTGCCTGGACCAGGTCGCGCAGAGCCGCTGGCTGCTGCAGCCCAATGCCGCGGCCGCGCTGCTGGCGTTGCTGGCACGGCAACTGAAGGTGACCCGCATCTCCCCGTACCAGACGCATGGCGGCATCACCCGGCCGACGGCGTTTTTCGGACGCGAATCGCTGCTGGCCCGGGTGCTCAACCGCGAGCCCGGCAACTACCTGCTGGTGGGTGGCCGGCAGTTGGGCAAGACCAGCCTGATGAAGGCGATCGAGCGCCGTTTCGCCGGGCATCCGCG
>NZ_JBFTNE010000301.1:0-480 GCF_056397325.1 Cupriavidus sp. 05N39 | reverse complement strand
GCGCCCGTCCACCTGGGGCTGGACGCTGCTGGTCGCCACCGGCGTCGTGGTCATCAGCAACCTCATCGCCTACCTCAGCAAACAGGCCGGCATCGAACCGGTCCCGACCAACCTGCTGCTCATGGAGCAGTCGCTGGCGCAGTTCCCGTGGTTCCTGGCGGTGTTCGCGATCCTGCTCGCACCGGCCTATGAAGAATTGCTGTTCCGCCGCGTCCTGTTCGGCCGCCTCTGGCAGGCCGGCCGGATCAGCCTGGGCATGCTGCTGAGCAGCCTGGCGTTCGCGTTGATCCATGAAGTCCCGGGTGCCAGCGGCAATGGCCCGTGGGAGATCGCGCAGCTGTGGCTGGTCTACGGCGGCATGGGCGCGGCCTTCGCCTGGTTGTACCAGCGGACCGGCACCCTGTGGGCCCCGATCGCCGCGCACGCGCTGAACAACGCCATCGCATTGGCGGCGCTGGTGTTCCTGGGCCTTCACTGACC
>NZ_JBFTNE010000300.1:0-481 GCF_056397325.1 Cupriavidus sp. 05N39 | reverse complement strand
CGATGCGACCGCCGCGGTCGCTGGCGGCGAAGCCGGCCACGTCGTGTACCTGCAGGCCGATCAGGTGGCCCAGGCCATGCGGGAAGAAGGCCGCGCTGACGCCGGTGGCCAGGGCCGCTTCCGGCGACACTTTGAGCACGCCGAAGTCCTTCAGGATGCCCATCAGCGACAGGTGCGCGTCCACGTGCAGCTGCTTGTAATCGACGCCGGCGCGCACACCGGCGGCCATCTGCTGCTGGGCCGCGTCGACCGCGTCGATCATCGCCTGGAATTCGTCGTGGCCACTGGCCGCGTAGGTGCGGGTGATGTCGCTGGCGTAGCCGTGCGCGCTGGCGCCGGCATCGATCAGGAAGCTGCGCAGCGGGGACGGCGCGCTGCGGCCCAGGTCGGTGTAATGCAGGACCGCGGCATGTTCATTGAGGCCGATGATGTTGCCGTACGGCAGTTCATTGGCGTCCTGGCCGACGGCACTGCAGTAGGC
>NZ_JBFTNE010000299.1:0-491 GCF_056397325.1 Cupriavidus sp. 05N39 | reverse complement strand
CCTGTACTCGCCGCTGAAGCTGTTCGCGCCGATCGCGGTCGGCTTCTTCCTGCTCGGCCTGGGCTATTACGGCTACACCTTCGCCACCATGCACCGCTTCACCAACATGAGCACCCTGCTGTTCAGCGCCTCGGTGATCATCTTCCTGATCGGGCTGATCTCCGAGCAGATCACCGGGCTGACCTACCTGGCAGCGCGGGACGGGCGGGACGCGGAGTGAGTGGGACGCAGCCGCAACGTGCGCGCCTGCTGTTGATTACGCGTAACCTGCCGCCACTTCAGGGCGGCATGGAGCGCCTCAACTGGCATCTGCTGCATCAGCTTCAGCGTGTAGCGGACATGCAGGTGGTGGGGCCGCAGGGCGCGGCAGCACTGGCACCGCAGGGGCCGGAGGTGCGTGAGGCGCACCTGCGCCCTCTTTGGCGCTTCATGCTTGCCTCGCTGTGGCAAACGCTCGCACTCGGCAGGCGCGGACGCCCAAGCGCCTATAT
>NZ_JBFTNE010000298.1:0-497 GCF_056397325.1 Cupriavidus sp. 05N39 | reverse complement strand
CTGCCTGGCGCTGAGCAAGGTCTACACGTTCGGCCCGACCTTCCGCGCCGAGAACTCCAACACCACCCGCCACCTGGCGGAATTCTGGATGATCGAGCCGGAAATCGCCTTCGCCGACCTGGCCGAAGACGCGCGCCTGGCCGAGCAGTTCCTGAAGTACCTGTTCCGCGCGGTGCTCGACGAGCGCGGCGACGACCTGGCCTTCCTGGCCGAGCGCGTGGACAAGAACGCGATCACCAAGCTGGAAGCGTTCATCAATGCCCCGTTCGAGCAGATCGACTACTCCGAGGCGGTGAAGCTGCTGCAGAAGGCCGACAAGAAGTTCGACTTCCCGGTCGAATGGGGCCTGGACCTGCAGACCGAACACGAGCGCTGGCTGACCGAGGAGCACATCGGCCGCCCGGTGGTGGTGACCAACTACCCCGAGCACATCAAGGCGTTCTACATGCGCCTGAACGACGACGGCAAGACCGTCGCGGCGATGGACGTGCTAGCAC
>NZ_JBFTNE010000297.1:0-497 GCF_056397325.1 Cupriavidus sp. 05N39 | reverse complement strand
GACCTGGGGTGCCTTCAGCTACCCGGTGGCGTTCCTGGTGAGCAACCTGATCAACCGCCGCTTCGGGCCGCAGGCCGCGCGCAAGGTGGCGTGGGCCGGCTTTGCGCTGGCGGTGCTGTTGTCGATCTGGATCGCCACGCCGCGCATCGCGGTCGCCTCGTGCCTGGCCTTCATCGCCGCCCAGCTGCTGGACATCACCGTGTTCGACCGGCTGCGCCGGGGGCATTGGTGGCGTGCGCCGATGGTGGCCACCACCTGCAGCGCCACGCTGGACACGACGATCTTCTGGAGCATCGCGTTCGCCGGTTCCAGCCTGCCGTGGGTGAGCTGGGCCGCCGGCGACCTGGCGGTGAAGCTGGCCATCGGCGTGTTCCTGCTGGCGCCGTTCCGCGCGTTGCTGTGGAAGATGGCGCCGCGCACGGCGTAACCGATCCGCGATCACCGTTGCAGGTGCTGCGCCGGCTGGACAGCGCGCCCCCGGGTGCGCAGGCTGTGGC
>NZ_JBFTNE010000296.1:0-498 GCF_056397325.1 Cupriavidus sp. 05N39 | reverse complement strand
GGCCAAACTCACATCGCCTTAAGGCGATGCTCAAACATGGCCCCCTCTTTTCCGCTCTTTTCACCTGCCGACGAGGACGCCCCATACGGCCTGGTACACCTACACGGCTCGCTTCGCATCGCGGGCTGGTGTGGCCCGCCCTTGGGGGCGCTCCACACGGCTACACCGAATCGTTGATCTGGCGATACCGCGTATCGCCGAAATCTCCTGCTCTTCAGACGCCAAACTTCCTGCCTCCTGCCTCCTGCCTCCTGCCTCCTGCCTCCTGCCTTTATGCGCTAGCTGCCACTAGCGATCCGCTGGTTTGTTCATCCTAGCAACAGGGGAAGACGGTCGCGGGAGCGAGCTGCCAAACCACCGATTGGTAGCTGTGTGGAGCGCCCGTGGGGGCGGTCCACACTGGTGCGCGATGCGAAGCGAGCCGTGAAGGTGTACCAGGCCGTATGGGGCGCCTCGGGATCCGGTGAAAAGAGCGGAAAAGAGAAGAGCGGAAAAGAG
>NZ_JBFTNE010000295.1:0-498 GCF_056397325.1 Cupriavidus sp. 05N39 | reverse complement strand
CGGAAGTGCTGTCGCTGGTGCCCGGCTGCATGCGTATCGATCCGTCGGTTGTGCGCCACGAACTGCGCGGCATGAGGTCCTTGGGGATAGCGGCAGGCAGGCGCGGAAGTTGAGGGCGGGTTCCGGCAGCGCGGCCAATGATGCGACCATGGCCGCTTGATCAGGGACGAGGCAGGGCGCGCCAATGCATTCCGGAACGAGGCGATGGGCCGGTTGCACCCTGCTGCTTGCAGGCATTCTCACGCCAGGAGGGGCGATGGCATTTTTTTCAAAGACGCTGTATCTGTTTTCCGAAGTGCATGGCACGGTGCTGTTGAACGGGCAGCCGGTGCCGGGCGTCGAAGTGGCGCAGGACTACCACTGGCACTGGGGCGAACAGAAGCGCAGCACGACCGTGACCACCGATGCGCAGGGGCGCTTCCACTTTGCGGAAGTGACCGGAACGTCGTGGACCGCCAATCTGCTGCCCCACCAGCCGGTGATCATGCAGACCATCAC
>NZ_JBFTNE010000294.1:0-500 GCF_056397325.1 Cupriavidus sp. 05N39 | reverse complement strand
GCCCAGCCGTGCATACAGGTCCAGCGCGGCACCGAGCTGGTCTTCGTAGTGCTCCACCGCGCAGCCGGTTTCGTGGTGGCCGATCAGGCGCACGCCTTTCTTCGCGCCATACGCCGACAGCGCCTCGATGTCGAAGTCGGCGGTGGGGCGGGTGAAATCGAAGGCGTCGCCGTTGCCCACCCAGTTGCCGTCCCAGCCGGGATTCCAGCCTTCCACCAGCACGCCACGGAAGCCGTGCGCGGCGGCGAAGTCGATCACCTTCTTCGTTTTCGCCGTGGTCGCGGCATGTTTCGGGCCGGTCGCCCAGCTTTCCTGGTCCAGGTGCATCGACCACCACACGCCCAGGTACTTGGACGGCTTGACCCAGCTCACATCACCCAGCGCGTTGGGCTCGTTGAGGTTGAGGATCAGGTCCGATTCGACCAGGCCGCCGGCGCGGTCGCTGATCTGCAGCGTGCGCCACGGGGTGGCGAAGGGCAGGGTGCGCCGCACCTTCCAGC
>NZ_JBFTNE010000293.1:0-509 GCF_056397325.1 Cupriavidus sp. 05N39 | reverse complement strand
CCCTCGGGATCCGGCGAAAAGAGCGGCCGGGACCCAAACTCGCATCGCCTTAAGGCGATACTCAAACATGGGTCCCTCTTTTCCGCTCTTTTCGCCGGATCCCGAGGCGCCCCATACGGCCTGGTACACCTGCACGGCTCGCTTCGCATCGCGGGACGGTGTGGCCCGCCCTTGGGGGCGCTCCACACGGCTACCAATCGTTGGTTTGACGGGCTAGCTCCTGCGAACTGCCCCCCGCCCGCAAGCGTGGGAGCAACCCAGCGGATAGCAAGTGGCAGCCGGCGCATGGAAACTGGGAGTTTGGCGTCCGAAGAGCCAAGAGATTTCGGCGATGTGCGATATCGCCAGATCAGCGATTCGGTGTAGCCGTGTTTACCGCCCGAGGGGCGGCAAACACCGTCCCGCGATGCGAAGCGAGCCGTGCAGGTGTACCAGGCCGTATGGGGCGCCTCGTCGGCAGGCAAAAAGAGCGGAAAAGAGGGGGCCATGTTTGAGCATCGCCTTAAGGC
>NZ_JBFTNE010000292.1:0-510 GCF_056397325.1 Cupriavidus sp. 05N39 | reverse complement strand
ACGTATACGTCACGTCCTTGGGCGGCATCTTGTTGGCCACGTTCACCACCGACAACGACAGGCGCGAGTGGTCGTCGAACCGGTACTGCAGCGACACGTTGTAGCGGTACGTGGCGCCGATCCAGGGGCTGTCGCCGCTGTCCGGGTCGAAGCTCTGGTCGTAGCTGTCGTAGGTCGGCAGCCTGCCCAGCCGCGAGCCGTACACGGTGGCCGACCAGGCCTCTTTCTCCCAGGTGATGCTCGCACTGGTCTTGGTGCGCGGGATGTCGAAGCCGCTGTTGACCGCGAACTGGTCTTCGACCACATCGCCCTCGAACTGCTGGAAGTCGTGCGTCTTCACCCAGGTGTGGTTGCCACTCAGGATGAAGTCGCCAACCCCGGTGCTCAGCCGGTAACGCAGGCCCACATCGATGCCACGGGTGGTCTCGCGCGCGATGTTGATCGGGTTGACGTGCACCCCGTACAGGCGGCCATCGCTGGTGCGGCTGACGCGGCTGATCGCATCGACAC
>NZ_JBFTNE010000291.1:0-512 GCF_056397325.1 Cupriavidus sp. 05N39 | reverse complement strand
GCGCATGCCCATGCAGGTGGTGAAGTCGCTTGAGGATGAGCAATGGGAGCGCCTGGGCGCACCGGTGTTCGTCCGCGGCCAGCTGCGCAGCTACGCGCGCCTGTTGAAGGTGGACCTGGGCGATGCGCTGGAGCAGGCCCGGATCGGGGCGGTGGTGCCGCCGCAATTGGTCAGCCACACGCATACCCCGCGCACCCGCCGCATTGCCGAGAGCCTGGGCCGCAAGGCGCTGTACGTGGGCATCACGGCGGCGCTGGTGGTGCCGACCTATTTCACGACCCGGGGCTTCTTCGACGCGGGCAGCCCCGCCCCGAGCACCGCCTCGCTGGATGTGATCCCGGCGGCCGTGCCGGTGGCCGGTGGTCCGGCCCCGGCCGACACCGCGCCCGCGCCGGCCGCTGCCCCCGCCGGTGCCGTTCCCGCCACGCCCAACGCGCCCTAAGTGGCCTCGCTGACGGCGGTTCCGCGCCCCGCGGCCGCCGCCGCCCCGGCCCCGGCCGGTGCCTTGAACC
>NZ_JBFTNE010000290.1:0-515 GCF_056397325.1 Cupriavidus sp. 05N39 | reverse complement strand
CGGCTTCAGCGCCCGCTTTGGCGGCATCTCGCGCAAGATCGACGTGCCCGTCGAAAACGTCCTCGCCATCTACGCCCGCGAGAACGGGCAGGGCATGGCCTTCCCCGTGGAACGTAGCGTCCCCGAAACCCAGGCCGGCACGGAACGCGAGAACAACCCGCCGCCCAAGCTGTCGTCGGTCGAAAGCGAGGCTCCGGTCACAGTAGACGCCGGCGACGACCACGATGGTGACGACGAACCCACGCCGCCGCCCGTATCCCGCATCGGTGCCAAGAAGCCCTCGTTGAAGGTGGTGAAGTAAGCGCAGGAACCCATCGTCAATTTGCGCCGCATGCAGTAGAATCGCGGTCTGCACCAAACATGCCGGCTTAGCTCATCAGGTAGAGCAGTTGATTTGTAATCATCAGGTGGCGGGTTCGAGTCCTGCAGCCGGCACCAATAAAATCAAAGGGTTACGAGCGATTCGCTTGTAACCCTTTGTGCATTCTGCGGCCCATGTAACCGCCATGTAACCC
>NZ_JBFTNE010000289.1:0-518 GCF_056397325.1 Cupriavidus sp. 05N39 | reverse complement strand
GTATTGTCGCGGTCGGCGCTGG
Organism: Cupriavidus sp. 05N39; assembly: GCF_056397325.1. Classification (NCBI taxonomy): domain Bacteria; kingdom Pseudomonadati; phylum Pseudomonadota; class Betaproteobacteria; order Burkholderiales; family Burkholderiaceae; genus Cupriavidus; species Cupriavidus sp. 05N39. The sequence continues at coordinate 496 of NZ_JBFTNE010000289.1, read as the reverse complement.
AACCCGCGCCCAGGGCGACGCTGTTGACGCCCTCGGCCGAGGCATTGGCACCCAGCGCCGTGGCGCTGGCCGCATCGGCCCACGAGTTCCAGCCGATCGCGGTGGCGTAGTCGTCGGTGGCCCAGGCACCGGCGCCGAACGCCGCTGCACCGGTGCCGCTGGCACGCGCCGGAATCAGGCCGAAGAAGGTCGACCCACCGATGGCGACGCTTTCATCGCCGGTGGCTTCGCTGGATTCGCCCAGCGCGACCGCGCTGGCACCGGAAGCCGTCGCCGAGGTGCCGACCGCAGTGGCCAGCGTGTTGGAGGCGATGGCGCCGTAACCCAAGGCATTGGACAGGCGGCCACTGGCCTCGCTGTAGCTGCCGAACGCGGAGGCGCCGGCATCGGAGGCGCTGCTGCGGAAGCCGGTGGCGGTGGCCTGCTGGCCGCTGGCCGCCGACTCAACGCCCGTGGCGGTGGCATAGGCGCCGCTGGCGATGGCACCGCTACCGAC
>NZ_JBFTNE010000288.1:0-519 GCF_056397325.1 Cupriavidus sp. 05N39 | reverse complement strand
GCCACAGCGTGCGCCCGCGGTGGCGCAGCGCGGCGTCCACCCAGCCCAGGTACCAGACCATCAGCCTCGAATCGGGCTTCTCCTCGCCATGCGGCTTGAGCAGGTAGGCGGCCATCATCGGCGTGAGCAGGCGTGCCACCAGCAGCGAGAACAGCACCGCGGTGGCCGCGGTCCAGCCGAACTCGCGGAAGAACTTGCCGGCGATGCCGGGCATGAAGGCGACCGGCACGAACACCGCCGCCAGGGTCAGCGAGGTGGCGATCACCGCGTTGCCGATCTCGCCGGCCGCCTCGCGCGCGGCCTCCAGCGGCGGCTTGCCCATGCGCAGGTGGCGCACGATGTTCTCGATCTCCACGATCGCATCGTCGACCAGGATGCCGACCACCACCGACAGCGCCAGCAGGGTGATCATGTTCAGCGTGAAGCCGAAGAAGTACATCACCGCGAAGGTGGGGATGATCGACAACGGCAGGGCCAGCGCCGCCACCCAGGTCGCGCGCCAGTCGCGCAGGAACAGCC
>NZ_JBFTNE010000287.1:0-520 GCF_056397325.1 Cupriavidus sp. 05N39 | reverse complement strand
GGTGCACCTCGATCTGGTTGGTGGCGATGGCATCGGCACCGAGGATGTCGATGGCCTGGCGGGTCTGGGCGATGGTGAAGTTGGAGATGCCGATCTGCCGGGTCAGGCCCTGCGACTTCGCTTCCGCCAACGCGCCCAGGTACTCGGCCATCGGCACGGCGTCCTTGGGCGAGGGCCAGTGGATCAGGGTCAGCTCGACGTGGTCGGTGCGCAGCTTGCGCAGGCTCTCGCGCAGGCTGTCCAGCAGCGCGTCGTGGCTGAAGTTGGCGATCCACACCTTGGTGGTCACGAACAGATCGTCGCGGGCCACGCCGGCGTCTGCGATGGCCTGGCCAACCTCGGCTTCGTTGTCGTAGATCTGCGCGGTGTCGATGGCGCGGTAGCCCACGTCCAATGCGTTGCGGACCGAGTCGATGACGGTCTGGCCCTTCAGGCGGAACGTACCGAGGCCGAATGCGGGAATGCTCATGGAAACTCCTTCATGGGGGTGAGATGCAGGCTACGCCGCGCACCGTAAAGC
>NZ_JBFTNE010000286.1:0-524 GCF_056397325.1 Cupriavidus sp. 05N39 | reverse complement strand
GAGGCCGTGGGCCTGCGTGCCGTCTGGTTCAGCGAAATCGGGTGACGAACGTCTCGACGCTGCCTCCGCAGAGTTCGGCCTGACGTGCATGGATGTCCTCGATGGGCCAATCCCACCAGCGGATCTTGAGAAGTGCGTCCACCTGCTCCTGCGGGAAGCGCATCTTCACCTGACGCGCAGGATTGCCGATCACTACCGCATACGGTGGCACGTCGCGCGTGACCACGGCCCGGGCACCGATGATGGCACCGTCTCCCACGGTGACGCCGGAGATGATGGTGGCGCCGTAACCGATCCAGACATCGTTTCCGATGCGTGTCGGCCCCTTGTTGGCCGGGTGGCCATCACGACCGGCGAGCGGGTCACCGAAAGCGATCCGCAGCGGGAAGGTGGTGACCCACTCGCTCCGATGCTCTCCACCCCCGAAGATGACCACCTCGTCGGCAATCGAGCAGAAGGCGCCGATGCTGATCGATTCATCCTCGCTCCACACCTTGAACTGCGGGGTCCCATAGGTGAAACGG
>NZ_JBFTNE010000285.1:0-533 GCF_056397325.1 Cupriavidus sp. 05N39 | reverse complement strand
ACATCAAGGTGCGCGACAAGATCACCCGCAACATGTCCCAGCGTGCCGCCGAAATCCTGCTGGAAGACATGGAAGCCCGTGGCCCGGTGCGCCTGTCGGATGTGGAAGTGGCGCAGCGCGAGATCCTGGCCATCGTCAAGCGCATGGCCGATGAGGGCACCGTCACCATCGGCGGCAATGCGGAGGCGATGCTGTGAACAACGCCGTGCGCTGGCTTGCCCCGGACCTGCTGGCGGTGCCCGAGCCGCCGCAGGAGGAGCAGTTCGAACTCACCGAACCGGACCCCGAACACGAGCCGGAGCCCTTGCTGCAGCTGCCCACGCTGGAAGAAATCCAGGCGATCCAGGACAGCGCGGAGAAAGACGGCTTCGAGCAGGGGCACGCCGATGGCCTGGCCCACGGCCAGGCCGAACGGCGCCGCCTGATCGCACCGATCGAAGGCATCCTGGACACCTTCAGCCGGCCGCTGGTGCGGCTGGAGAACGAAGTGGTGGCCGCGCTCGGCGAACTGGCCGTGCGCATCGCCGGCACCC
>NZ_JBFTNE010000284.1:0-534 GCF_056397325.1 Cupriavidus sp. 05N39 | reverse complement strand
CTCCTCCTTCGAGCTGCATCCGGCCCTGCAGGCCGGCCTGGAAGGAGCCGGATTCACCCGTTGCACGCCCATCCAGGCGCTGACCCTGCCGGTGGCACTGCCCGGCGGCGATGTCGCCGGCCAGGCCCAGACCGGCACCGGCAAGACGCTGGCCTTCCTGGTCGCGGTGGTGAACCGCCTGCTGACCCGCCCGGCGCTGGCCGACCGCAAGCCGGAAGACCCGCGCGCGCTGATCCTGGCCCCGACCCGCGAACTGGCCATCCAGATCCACAAGGATGCGGTCAAGTTCGGCTCGGACCTGGGCCTGCGCTTCGCGCTGGTCTACGGCGGCGTGGACTACGACAAGCAGCGCGAGATCCTGCAGCAGGGCGTGGACGTGATCATCGCCACCCCCGGCCGCCTGATCGACTACGTCAAGCAGCACAAGGTGGTCTCGCTGCACGCCTGCGAGATCTGCGTGCTCGACGAAGCCGACCGCATGTTCGACCTGGGCTTCATCAAGGACATCCACTTCCTGCTGCGCCGCATGCCCGA
>NZ_JBFTNE010000283.1:0-539 GCF_056397325.1 Cupriavidus sp. 05N39 | reverse complement strand
ATCTTGCGGCGCTGCTGGCCGCCGCCGATGCCGCGCTTTACCAGGCCAAGGCCGACGGCCGCGACCGCACCGTCAGTGCCGCGTCAGTGGCCGCCGCCTGATCGCTGCGCCGCCCGCCGACGCCGCGGCATGGCATCGGTCACATCCAGCCTGCCCTGTCGTCATGGCATGCTGAACCCCTTCAATCCAGGATGCGATCGAACATGCGAGYKTCCTGCCGTCCCCTGGCGACCGCTGCAGCCTTGCTGCTGCTGGCCGCCTGCCAGGCTACCCCGGAGGCCGCGCCGGATGCGGCGCAACGCCAGTACGGACGCCTGACGTTCAAGCCGTGCACGCTGACCAGCACCCAGGCCAGCGACAACGTCGAGGCCCAGTGCACCACCCTGCAGGTGGCCGAGAACCCGGCCGCCCCGGACGGTCGCAAGATCGGCTTGAACATCGCGTGGCTGGAAACCAGCAATGAAGGCGAGGGCAAGCACGACCCGGTGTTCTTCCTGGCCGGCGGGCCGGGGCAGGCGGCCACCGAGGTGGCCGCGGTG
>NZ_JBFTNE010000282.1:0-546 GCF_056397325.1 Cupriavidus sp. 05N39 | reverse complement strand
GGCATGCCCAGATAGGGATTGATGCTGTTGAACTCGGCACGGTTGCTGCGGCGCGCCGTCACGCCGTTCAGAATGCCACCCAGAAGCCGCGCATGCGAACGGGCCAGGCGCTTGAGCGTCTCCTCGACCTGATCCGGCGGTGTCTGGTCCGCGCGCACCACAACCAGTGTCGAGCCGGCAATATTCGCCACCAGCGTGGCGTCGGCCACGGCCATCACCGGCGGCGTATCGACGATCACAAGGTCAAAGCGGCTAGCGCACAGGCGCAGGCATTCCGCCAGGGCGGGACGCATCAGCAGTTCGGAGGGATTGTGAGGCGTCGCCCCCGTAGTCAGGATCGACAAACCGCTGACGACGGTGGGACGCACGGCGGCAGCCAGCGTGAGCTGGCCCGCCAGTATCTCCGCCAGACCGCCTTCAGCCCCCTGGTCGAACCAGCTCGCCACCTTGCCCCGGCGCATGTCGGCGTCGATCAGCAGCACACGCTGGCCGGCTTCGGCAAACAGCACCGCCAGGTTGATGGCGGCGAAGGTCTTGCCCGCGCCC
>NZ_JBFTNE010000281.1:0-552 GCF_056397325.1 Cupriavidus sp. 05N39 | reverse complement strand
CCAGCGGTCAGCGCATCGGTCGTGCCCGGGTAGGCCGAGAACACCGTCCTCCCCGCCTCGTCATAGGCAACACGTTGGAACCTTTGGGTGCCCGCAACATCTGCCGCGTCATACTCACGCACCACGACCGGGCGCCAAAGCGCATCAAAGTAGGTTTCTTTCCGCGCGTTGCCGGTGCTGACGGTTTGGCGCCAATGCCCAACGCCCAATCCATACTCGTCGCCTTGAACCTGTTGGAAACTCCGCGTGGTGGGGTTCCACCCAACGGTATCCCCTTCCGGAGGCGTCAGGCTGGCCATGCGCCCCATCACATCGTACGAGTACGCCGTGGTAAAGCCGTTTTCGTCAGTGACCGCCGTGAGCCACCCGTTGTCATCGACCGCTGCCTGAAGGCCGGTACCATCGCCGAATCCGATAGCTCTGGGTGTACCGAGCTTCCAGGACGACAGCGTGGTCGCGTTCCCATTGCCGTCGCTGATGGACGACGGCTGACCGTCTGCATGGTAGGCAATCGTCTGACGCAGCATTCCCATCGACCAAATGCGTTCGGGC
>NZ_JBFTNE010000280.1:0-557 GCF_056397325.1 Cupriavidus sp. 05N39 | reverse complement strand
CCTCCTAGGCCCGTACCGCAGCCAGTACCCCAACCCGCTCCGGTTCCGCACCGGCCAGATCGTCGAACTCGGTGTTCGTGACGAGGAATGGCCGGCGTTTGCCTGGGTACGCACCGATGACGGGCGTGCCGGCTGGGCACCGGTGGCGTGGTTGCAGTTGCTGGACGATGGTCGCGCAGAAGCCCTGCGCGACTATGACGCCCGCGAACTGGACGTGGACAGCGGTGAACTGGTCAAACTGCATCATGAACACGGTGGCTGGTGGTGGTCCGAGCGCGCGAACGGCGCGACGGGTTGGCTGCCGGCCCGCGATCTCGAACTGCTGGAAGAGAACTGCACATGAGTGAGAACAAGAATTTCCACCTGCCCGACCTCGGCGAAGGCCTCCCCGATGCAACCATCGTGGAATGGTTCGTCAAGGTCGGCGACGTGATCGAGCTGGATGCGCCGCTGGTCTCCATGGAGACCGCCAAGGCCGTGGTTGAAGTGCCTTCCCCGTTCTCGGGCAAGGTGCTGAAGCTGGCCGGTGGCGAGGGCGACATCATCCCGACCGGCAG
>NZ_JBFTNE010000279.1:0-563 GCF_056397325.1 Cupriavidus sp. 05N39 | reverse complement strand
CGGAATCCGCAGCGTTGGAGCGCGGGCATCCGCAACTGGGAACTCCCAGATGCGGTGTACCTGAACCCGGAGCGAGCGCAGAAAAACGCAGAGAATTACAAGCAAGCAGCGTAACGGCTGAGGCGACAACTACCTTGACACACGCCGCTTGCCAAAAAAGTAGGCAAAAAAGGCGCGCCGGATGGGGCGCCCCCCCTCGGGGGCGCTCCACACGACTACACCGAATCGTCGATCCGGCGATATCGCGCATCGTCGAAATCTCTCGGCTCTTCGGACGCCGAATTTCCTGTCTTCTCCCTTCCGTCTTTGTGCGCTAGCTGCCACTTGTAATCCGCTGGTTTGCTCACCCCAGCAACAAGGGAAGACGATCGCAGGAGCGAGCCGCCAAACCAACGATTGGTAGCCGTGTGGAGCGCCCCCAAGGGCGGGTCCGCACCCCAGCGCGATGCGAAGCGAGCCGTCAAGGTGTACCAGGCCGTATGGGGCGCCTCGTCGGCAGGCAAAAAGAGCGGAAAAGAGGGGGCCATGTTTGAGTATCGCCTTAAGGCGATGCGAGTTTGGCC
>NZ_JBFTNE010000278.1:0-564 GCF_056397325.1 Cupriavidus sp. 05N39 | reverse complement strand
GCACGGGATCATTCAGTGTAAGAGACAAAAAGACAAAGTGGAGAAGGTTGTTGTCAAAGGTCTTATGACAGACGTCCAGTTTGYCGACGCACATTTTGGCTTGATTGTGACAAGCTCAGAATTAAGTGTGGGTGCTCGAAATACAATCGTCTCCCGTGGATATCCAATTGAGGAAGTCAACAAAGAGGGTGTTGCTAAATGGCTGATGACACTGAGGACGCCAGGCACTGGAATCGTACGAAATTAGCAGTGCCGGCAAGGCGAGATGGGGAGATGGGGAGATGGAGGAGGTTGCGAAAGTGCGATCTCCAGGCGCCTGGTTTTTTGTCTCAATTTCGGGGCAGAACAGGCGAGCCGCTTCGCCATCGCGCGTCGCTCACATGTTAATTACTTAACATAATAAATGTTATGTTACCTGTTGGTATGTTCTGAAGTGTTGCGTGTGGGACGGCACGGAGACTTCAGATACCGCAACGGAAAAGTGCTTTTATGGTATCTTTCGCCGTTGCGTTTTTGTTGTGGGTTTAGGTTTTATGTTCGTTCAGGTCAGCGCCGCCGCCGTGC
>NZ_JBFTNE010000277.1:0-565 GCF_056397325.1 Cupriavidus sp. 05N39 | reverse complement strand
CACCTGGAAGGCGCGTTCGCGGGTGGCGAAGTAGCTGCCGATGAACATGCCGAAGGCGACCGTGGCGGTGATGAACAAGGTGCCGCCAAGCACCTGGCCCAGCGGGTTTCCACCGCGCGGATAGTCCTGCACCCAGGCGGTGAACCCGGCGTAGTAGAGCAGGCCAAGCAGGCCGACGAGGCTGAAGCCCACGGCCATCCCGGCGAGCGTGGGCAGGTCGAATTGCAGCCGTCGGCCCAGTGCCAGCCGGCGCGCGCCGAGCAGCACGCCGATGCCCATCAGCAGCGTCTGGTGCACGATCAGTTCGGCCACGCCGGGCACGATGGCACTGCCGTAGCCTTCCTGGGTGTTGAACAGTGGCCGTTGCACCAGGGTGATCGGCGCGGGTTGCGGCGCCCCCATGAAGGCGGCCTGGCCCACGGCGGCCTCGCGGGCGAACGCGGTCAAAGCCTCGGCGACGCCTCCCAGCACCCAGCTGGCGCGGCCCAGGTAGGCGCCGTTGCCCATCAACACCAGGTGGCCGGCGCTGCCGCGCAGGATGTCGCGCTCGAGGTTGGGGGGTATC
>NZ_JBFTNE010000276.1:0-568 GCF_056397325.1 Cupriavidus sp. 05N39 | reverse complement strand
ATAGGGCAGCGGTGCCTCGCCCTTGATCAGCGGCGACAGGTAGGCGCGGGCCTTGGCGGTGATGCCGAAGCCATCCTTGCGGATGAAACCGGCCGGCATCTTCTTCTCGTGGTTGGCCACCTTGTGCAGCGGCGCCGCCTCGATCTTCCAGCGGTACGGCGCGTCGCTGCCGCGCACGATCACCGGCATCACCGCGTTCTGGCCCTTCAGCGCGAACTGCACCGCGGCCTTGCCTACCGCCTGCGCCTGTTCCCAGTCGGTCCTGGAGGCGATGTGCCGCGCCGAGCGCTGCAGGTAGTCGGGCAGGGTCCAATGCACCTTGTAGCCGAGCGCGTCCTTGACCCGGGCCGCCAACTGCGAGGCCACCCCGCCCAGCTGGGTATGCCCGAACGAATCCTTGCCGCCGCCGGCGTCGGCGACGAAGCGGCCATCGGCGGTCTGGATGCCCTCCGAGGCCACTACCACGCAGTGGCCAACGCGCTCGACCACCTGCTTGACCTTGGCCAGGAAGGCGGCCTCGTCATAGGCCCGCTCGGGCAGCAGGATGATGTGCGGTGCATCGTCGGGG
>NZ_JBFTNE010000275.1:0-569 GCF_056397325.1 Cupriavidus sp. 05N39 | reverse complement strand
GCAGCGGCATTTCCAGCTGCAGCCGGCGCAGTGGCCGGTTGCCGCGCTGACCCGCCAACTGGATGTCGGCGACGCCGGGGACGCGATCTGGTTGCGTGCAGACCCGGCCAATGTCGTGCCGGACATGCAGGGCGCACGGATGATGGGCCACGGCGACACGCTGCGGCCCGATGCCGAGGACGTGGCCCAGCTGCTGCCGGCCTTGCAACCGTTGTTCGCCGGGTTCGGGTTCATCCTGGATGCGCCGGTGCCCTCACGCTGGTACCTGCGCCTGCCGCCGGGCACCACGCTGCCGGACTTCCACAGCCCCGATGACGTGCTGGGCGACGACCTCTTCGCGCATCTTCCGGACGGCGATGCGGGGCGCCGATGGCGCGCCCTGCTGACCGAAGCGCAGGTGGTGCTGCATACCCACGACTGGAACCAGCAGCGCGTGGCCGACGGCAAGCGTGCGATCAATTCGCTGTGGTTCTGGGGCGGCGGCGCGTTGCCGCAGTCGGTGCATACCGCCCATGCCCAGGTCCGCAGCCGCGAGGCGCTGCTGCAGGCCTTGGCCAAGGCAGCCGGGC
>NZ_JBFTNE010000274.1:0-595 GCF_056397325.1 Cupriavidus sp. 05N39 | reverse complement strand
CATCAGCGCCTCGCACAACCCGCACTACGACAACGGCATCAAGTTCTTCTCCGCCGATGGCGAGAAGCTCGACGATGCCACCGAGCTGGCGCTGGAAGCGGCGCTGGACGGGGCGTTCACCACCGCCGAGTCCGACCGGCTCGGCAAGGCGATGCGCGCGCGCGATGCCGTCGGCCGCTACATCGAGTTCTGCAAGGCCAGCGTGCCGCGCGCCTTCGACCTGCGTGGGCTGAAGATCGTGCTGGACTGCGCGCACGGGGCCACCTACCACATCGCACCGCTGCTGTTTCGCGAGCTGGGGGCGGAGGTGGTCACCATCGGCGCCGAACCCAACGGCGTCAACATCAACGATGGCGTCGGCTCGATGCACATCGACAACCTCGCCGCGAAGGTGCGCGAGGTGGGGGCAGACCTGGGCATCGCCTTCGACGGCGACGGCGACCGCGTGCTGATGGCCGACGACCAGGGCCTGGTGCACGTAGCGGTCGCCGACGTTGCTGCGCACGAACGGCAGGCCGATGCGCTCCAGCGCCTGTTCCAGGCCGAAGTTGGTCATCAGCGTGCCCACCACCGGGCCGCGCAGGCGGCCATTGCG
>NZ_JBFTNE010000273.1:0-614 GCF_056397325.1 Cupriavidus sp. 05N39 | reverse complement strand
GGGCAGGGCATCGCGGCGTTCACCCGCCTGACCGTGCAGGACGACCTGCTGCACGGGCGACTGGTGCGCGTGCTGCCCCAGCACCACGCGGGCCGCCGGCACTACTACGCGGTGTACCCGCACGCACGCCAGCTGGCGCCCAAAGTGCGCGCGCTGGCCGAGTTCATGGCCCGCCATTACGCCGCGCTCCAGCACGGGCGCCCGGTGATCCCGGAGGCATGAAAAAGGCGCCTTGCGGCGCCTTCGTCATATCGCGTCGTGAGCGTGGCTCAGCGCTGCTGGATCTTCGACAGCAGGCGCAGGAATTCCACGTACAGCCACACCAGGGTGACCATCAGGCCGAACGCGCCGTACCACTCCATGTACTTCGGCGCGCGGGCGTCGGCGCCGGTTTCGATGAAGTCGAAGTCCAGCACCAGGTTCAGTGCGGCCACCACCACCACGAACAGGCTGAAGGCGATGCCGAGCCAGCCACCCTGGTGGATCATCGGCACGTTGATGTTGAAGAAGCTCAGCACGAACGAGGCCAGGTACAGCAGCGCGATGCCGCCGGTGGCCGCGACCACGCCCAGCTTGAAGTTCTCGGTGACCTTGATCAGGCCGCTGCGGTAGAC
>NZ_JBFTNE010000272.1:0-614 GCF_056397325.1 Cupriavidus sp. 05N39 | reverse complement strand
GATGAAGTGCGCGCCCTTGAGCGCGGACTCGGAGAACAGGATGCCGTTGTTGGCGATGATGCCCACCGGATAACCGTGCAGGTGGGCGAAGCCGGTGACCAGGGTGGCGCCATAGCGCGGCTTGAACTCGTCGAAACGCGAGTCGTCGACGATGCGCATGATTACTTCGCGTACGTCGTAGGGCTTGCGGGTGTCGGCGGGGATCACGCCATACAGCTCACTGGCCGGGTAGCGCGGCTCGACCGGCGCCTGCACGGCCAGCGCGGGCTCGGGCTTGCGCCAGTTGAGCTGGGCGATGATCGCGGGGACCCGCGCCAGCGCCTGCAGGTCGTTGTCGGCCATGTGGTCGGCCACGCCGGAAATGCGCGTGTGCACGTCGGCACCACCGAGTTCTTCGGCGCTGACCACTTCACCGGTGGCCGCCTTCACCAGCGGCGGGCCGCCGAGGAAGATGGTGCCCTGCTCGCGCACGATCACCGTTTCATCGCTCATCGCCGGCACGTAGGCGCCGCCGGCGGTGCAGCTGCCCATCACGCAGGCGATCTGCGGGATGCCCTGCGCGGACAGGTTGGCCTGGTTGTAGAAGATCCGGCCGAAATGATCGCGGTCCGGGA
>NZ_JBFTNE010000271.1:0-615 GCF_056397325.1 Cupriavidus sp. 05N39 | reverse complement strand
GCTGGCTGGCGCGCAGCATGCAGCGTTTCGTGAAACTCTAGCGTTCTGGCCCGTCGAGGAACCGCATCATGAGCACTCCCTCCCGCCTGCAGGTCCTGATCACCGGTGCCAGCGGCCTGGTCGGGCAGGGCGTGTTGCGCGCCTGCCTGGCCTCACCGCATGTGCAGGGCGTGACCGCACTGGTCCGCCACGCCGGCGGGCTGCCCGACGGCGTGCGCGCGATCGTCCTGCCGGATTTCACCCGCGCCGATGCGTTGGGCGAGCAGCTCGCCGGTTTCCAGGCGTGCTTCTACTGCGCGGGGGCGCCGCCGATCGGCACGCCGGAAGCGGAGTATCGCGCGGTCACGTTGACGGCCACCCTGGCCGTGGCCCGGGCGTGGGCGTCGGCCAACCCCACCGGGCGATTCCTCTACGTCTCCGGCGCGCACGCCGATCCGGACAGCCGGTTCATGCCACTGCGGATCAAGGGGGAAACCGAGGCCGCGCTGACGGCGCTTCCGATCCGCACTGTGATGCTGCGCCCGGGCGGCGTGCGTCCAGTCGCCGGGACCGGCACGCGGCACCCCCTGCTCAAGCCGCTGTACCTGTTCGGCGGGCCGGTGATGACGCTGGCCG
>NZ_JBFTNE010000270.1:0-627 GCF_056397325.1 Cupriavidus sp. 05N39 | reverse complement strand
GTCTCCGATCGCCGATTGGCCTCCACGCCCGTAACGCGCGATAATCACCGCCCGCATCCGCGGAACGACACCCCGTCACGAGACCGGAACACTGGTCATCGGCGGGGCTTTTTCGTTTCCGCCGCGTCAGTTTCTGAACACAGGAAGATCCAATGAAGYCGATTTGCGTTTACTGTGGTTCCAACCCCGGCAGCAAGCCGGTCTACACCGAGCGCGCCATCGCCCTCGGCGATCGCATCGCCCGCGACGGCCTGCGCCTGGTCTATGGCGGCGGCAATGTCGGCCTGATGGGCACCGTGGCCAACGCCGTGCTGGAAGGCGGCGGCAAGGTCACCGGCGTCATCCCCCAGCAGCTGGCCGATTGGGAAGTGGCGCACCGTGGCCTGACCGAGCTGGAAATCGTCGGCTCGATGCATGAGCGCAAGTCGCGCATGTTCGACCTCTCCGACGCCTTCGTGGCCCTCCCCGGCGGCTTCGGCACCATGGAAGAGATCTTCGAGATGCTCACCTGGCGCCAGCTTGGGATCGGCAACAAGCCGTGCGCCTTCCTGGACGTGGACGGCTTCTATGCCCCGCTGATCGGCATGATCGACCGCATGGTGGAAGAGCGTTTCCTGCACCCGGAAC
>NZ_JBFTNE010000269.1:0-637 GCF_056397325.1 Cupriavidus sp. 05N39 | reverse complement strand
CAACCCGCTCATGCTGTCGCCCCAGGAGCGTGCCGGGGCCAACCTGATGCAGTCGGCGCGCAATGGTCCGCACAATCCCAACCATCGCATTCCCTATCCGGTTAACCCTGACGAAGTGAAGGAGTTCCAACAATGAAGCGCTATATCGCCGCACCGCGGCGCATTGCCCTCGGCAAGGCCGTTCTCCTGTCCCTGTTCCTGGCCGGCTGCGCTGGCGGCAGCGGCATCTCGACTGATCGCTCCGACAAGTTTGTCTATGCCTCGCTAGGCGCGGTCAACCATACCGGCAATTACATGGACTGGGTCTCGATTGACGGTGTGCCGAGCCACAACATGCGCGCCTATGGCTCAGCCAACGCCGGGACATGTTGTGTGGGGGTGCCGCGAATCTACCGTCCCGGCCTGCAGGTGACCGTCAAGTGGAAGGCCCGTGACGGGGCCAAGATCCTCTATGGGAGCAAGGTGGTCGAGGTCGAGCCCTATGCCGAGGCCGGCACCATCTATGCCCACATCTATCCGAACGACGTGGTCCGTGTGGTCGTGTCGGCGCGCTACGACGCACATAGTCCCAATCATCCCATTCCCTATCCGGTCGATCCGAACAAGTCGAAGGAGTTCCAACAATGAAGCGCTATAT
>NZ_JBFTNE010000268.1:0-639 GCF_056397325.1 Cupriavidus sp. 05N39 | reverse complement strand
AGTACGTGCTGGGCGTGCTCGATGCGGGCCAGCGGGCGGACGTTGAGCGTCGCATCGCCAGCGATCCCGGTTTTGCCCGGCTGGTGACGCAGTGGGAACACCGCCTGGCCCCGATGCTGGACGCGATGGGCAGCGAAGCCGTCCCGGCGCATCTGTGGCCACGTATCCGCACCTCGCTGGGCTGGTCGTCGGTATCGACCCACGCACCGCGCGCGTGGCAGCGCACCGGCTTCTGGCAGGGCATGACCGCGCTGGCTGCGGTGGTGGCGCTGGTGGCGGTGTTCAGCCGCCGCGAGCTGGAGCCGGTGGCGCCGGCGCCGGTGACCACGCCGGTGGCGGTCACACCGACTGCGCCGCCGACGCCGGCCGAACCGGAGCAGGCGACCCGACCGGTCACCCCGTTGCTGCGCGACGATGGCAGCCCCGGCTGGCTCGCGTCGGTGGACAAGGCGCAGGGCAAGGTCCTGATGGTGCCGGTGCCGACGGCGGCCGACGCGGCTGGACGCGCGCCCGAGCTGTGGCTGATTCCGGCTGGTGGCACGCCGCGTTCGCTGGGCCTGGTGTCGATCAACCGCGCCCATACCGTGACGGTGCCCGACGCACTGCGTGATGCGCTGGTGAACGGGTCTGTGCTCGCGG
>NZ_JBFTNE010000267.1:0-665 GCF_056397325.1 Cupriavidus sp. 05N39 | reverse complement strand
GCCTTCTTCCTCACCGTGGCAGGCTTCCTGCTGGCCGTGCTGTTCTACCTGTGGAAGCCGGAACTGGCAGGCAAGGCCCGCAAGACCTTCGCGCCGCTGGTGTCGGTGCTGGAGAACAAGTACGGCTTCGACAAGCTCTGGATCGGCGGTTTCGCCGGTGGCGGCATCAAGCTGGGCAAGGTTTCGCGCGCGATCGACACGAACGTGGTCGATGGTGTGGTGGTCAACGGTTCGGCTCGCCTGATCGATCTGGCGGCCAACCTGCTGCGTCGCACCCAATCCGGTTTCCTCTATCACTACGCCTTCGCGATGATCATCGGCCTGATTGCCCTCCTGGGCGTCCTGATGCATTACCTGCGTTGATGACCTGTACGGAATAAGAAGACGTGTCGAACTGGCCTCTACTCAGTGTTCTCATCTGGCTGCCGATCCTCGGCGGTGCCTTGATCCTTGCCATCCGTGACGCCCAAACCGCCCGCTGGGCGTCGCTGGGCGTAGCGGTGCTGACCTTCGTGGCCAGCCTGTCGCTGCTCAGCGGCTACGACGTGGGGAACGACGCGCTGCAGTTCGTCGAGACCCGCGCCTGGATCCCCGCCTACGACATCGGCTACAACCTGGGCGTGGACGGCATCGCGATCGCGCTGATCCTGCTGACCACGCTGGTC
>NZ_JBFTNE010000266.1:0-666 GCF_056397325.1 Cupriavidus sp. 05N39 | reverse complement strand
GGCGACGGCTTCCACCGGGGTGTAGCTGCTGACGGTCGTCTTGGCGATCTTGGTCGCCGGGCGCGAACGCAGGTAGTAGGTGGTCTTGATGCCCTGCTTCCAGGCGTACATGTACATGGAGGACATCGCGCCGATGTTCGGGCTTTCCATGAACAGGTTGAGCGAGGCGGACTGGTCGATGAACGCGCCGCGGTCGGCGGCCATGTCGATCAGCGAACGCATCGGCAGTTCCCAGGCGGTGCGGTAGACCTGGCGCAGGGTTTCCGGGATCTGGGCGATGCCCTGGATGGAACCTTCGGCCAGCTTGATCGCATCGCGCATTTCCGGCGTCCAGTGGCCGAGCTTCTTCAGCTCGTTCACCAGGTAACGGTTGACCTGCAGGAAGTCGCCGGACAGGGTCTCGCGCTTGAACAGGTTGGACACCTGCGGCTCGACGCACTCGTAGCAACCGGCGATCGAGGCGATCGTCGCGGTCGGAGCGATGGCGATCAGCAGCGAGTTGCGCAGGCCATGTTCCTTGATGCGCTCACGCAGGGCATCCCAACGCGCGGTGTCTTCGGGCACCACGTTCCAGGCGTCGAACTGCAGCTCGCCGCTGGCCGCACGGGTGTCGGCGAAGGACGGGTGCTTGCCGCGTTCCTGGGCCAGCTCGACCGAGGTTTCCAG
>NZ_JBFTNE010000265.1:0-671 GCF_056397325.1 Cupriavidus sp. 05N39 | reverse complement strand
CGTTGCGGTTCGGGCAGCTGTACCGGGCGGGTGAAGTCGGCGCAGACCGGGAGCATTTCAATGTCCGGCAGGGCCTGCGCCAGCCGCGCGATGCTGGCCAGCAGGGCGGCGCGCGAGATCTCGATGGGCGTGTAGGCCACCGGGTCGGCCAGCGCGTGCAGCAGCAGTTCGGTCTTGCGGCCGCTGCCGCTGCCCAGTTCGACCACGTGCAGGCGCGGGCCGACCACGCTGGCGATGTCGGCGGCGCAGTCCTGCAGCAGGTGCAGTTCCGTGCGCGTGGGGTAGTACTCGGGCTGGCGGGTGATCTGTTCGAACAGGGCCGAGCCGCGCGCGTCGTAGAAGTACTTGGATGGCAACTGGCGCGGCCGCTGGGACAACCCCTGCAGGATATCGGCGGTGATCCGCGCACGGTCCGGCTGCAGGTCGGTCAGCGCCTCGAGCGCGTCGCTTACCGTACTCATGCCGGGTCCCGCGCCAGGCGCAGGCCGGAGAACTGCCAGCGCGCCGACGGTGCGAAGAAGTTGCGGTAGCTGGCACGTACATGCCCCTCGGGGGTCACGCAGCTGCCGCCGCGCAGGATCCATTGGCCGTTCATGAATTTACCGTTGTATTCGCCGAGGTTGCCGGCAAAGGGGCGAAAGCCCGGATAGGCGCCGTAGGCGCTGCTGGTC
>NZ_JBFTNE010000264.1:0-686 GCF_056397325.1 Cupriavidus sp. 05N39 | reverse complement strand
GTCGGTGACCGTGGTCACCCGCCAGCGCCTGGATGACATGGGCCTGTACGCGCTGTCGGACGTGATGGGCCAGGTCACCGGCGTGCATGTCTCGGTCACCGACAGCGAGCGCATCAGCTACATCTCGCGTGGCTATGCCATCAACAACTTCCAGATCGACGGCATGCTCAACACGTTCGGCGGGTCGCTCAAGACCAACACCGACAGCGTGATCTACGAACGCATTGACGTGGTGCGCGGCGCCACCGGCCTGACCACCGGCGCCGGCGACCCCTCGGGCACGATCAACATGGTGCGCAAGCGCCCGACCACCGACGTGGCGATGAGCGCCGGGCTCACCGTGGGCCGCTGGGGCAACCAGCGCCTGGAAGCGGACATCGGCGGCCCGATCGCGCTGGAGGGGCGCGTGCGTGCGCGTTTTGTCGCCGCCAAGCAGCAGAGCGATTCGTTCCGTGATGTCTACGCGCTGGACAAGGACGTGTTCTACGGCATCGTCCAGGCCGACCTCGGCGACCGTACCCTGCTGGAAGTGGGCTATGACTACCAGTCGCCCAGGACCACCGGCGTCACCAGGCGCGTGGTGCCGTACTGGGGCGCCGATGGCAAACCGGCCAACCTGCCGCGCTCGACCAACCTGTCCGCCACCTGGAGCAGCTGGCCGATCGTGGAGAAGACCACCTTCGCGC
>NZ_JBFTNE010000263.1:0-722 GCF_056397325.1 Cupriavidus sp. 05N39 | reverse complement strand
CCCATGGGGTGGCTCTACAYGTGCAATCCGRCCATCGTAGAGCCACGCCATGCGTGGCTGCCSTTCGATCAGGCAYYGCGTGCAGCCACCCATGGGGTGGCTCTACRCGTGCAATCCAACCATCGTAGAGCCACGCCACGCGTAGCTGCCGTTCGATCAGGCATTGCGTGCAGCCACCCATGGGGTGGCTCTACGCGGACGGGTTGCCTCAGCCACCCATGGGGTGGCTCTACGCGTGCAATCCGACCATCGTAGAGCCACGCCATGCGTGGCTGCCGTTCGGTCAGGCATTGCGTGCATTCACACGACGGCAGCTGCGCGTCAGCCGAAAACGAATCGGCCCTTCATCATCGCGAAGTGGCCCGGGAACGAGCAGAAGAACGTGTAGTCGCCGCCCTTGGCCAGCTTGGCCGTGGCGAAGGTGACGCTGGTGCTCTGGCCGCCGCCGATCACCGCCGTATGGGCCAGCACCCGTGCATCGGCCTTGGGCAGGTAGCTGTCGGCCAGGGTCATGCGCATGCCCGCCATCGCCACCGGCTGGTAATCGGCACTGCGGGCGAGCACCCAGTTGTGGCCCATCGCGGTGGCGGCCAGTTTGCCGGTGTGGCGCAGGGTCAGCTTCACCTGCGTGCAGTCCGCGCCGACCTTGATCTCCTTCTGGCTGAAGCTCATCTGGTCGGTGCTGTCGATGGTGACCGCGCACACGCGGGCATGGGCAGCCG
>NZ_JBFTNE010000262.1:0-739 GCF_056397325.1 Cupriavidus sp. 05N39 | reverse complement strand
GAGCTGTACGAGCACCGTTGTGGCCTGTGGCAGGCACGACCGCCGGTGATTCTGGTCGCCGCTGAACGCGACGACGCATTGAAGGCGCAGGCTGCAGAGAACGGCTGGGGGTTCCTGTCCAARCCGGTGCGGCCGCCGGCGCTGCGGGCGTTGATGACGCAGGTGTTGGTGCGGCATCGGGCGTGAGTCCGCTGCGCAATGCTGCGACCCAGATCGCCGGGGCGTCAGGGACGCCTGCTGTCAACCGCCGAGGGAGACTATCGGCGCTACAAGCGCACGGCCGTCCGGCGCACATTGACGGTTCAACTCCCTTTCAAGGTTCCCACCACTTCCTACGCCCCCCGCCCAGGTATGTTACTCGTCGCCTGGATACAACTCTATTGCGAGGCCAAGACCCAATGCACACATCTACTGCAGTGCCCGATAGTCAAACTCGAGTCCACCAAGGCCTCTAAGGAAGACGCTCACATAAAGTTCGATACTGCCCCGGAATCTACCAGTATCCGCATGTAATTATGGTGGGACCTTGGCGTCTCACACCAACGAGCGACCTCATGGCCCAGTTCAACGTCGACCTTTCTTACAAGCTGGATTGAAGCGTACGTCAGTTCGTTACAGCCATCCAACAGTGCGCCAGCCGGAGAAGTTCTCCGCTCGCCTTGATTGTGGAAAAATCTCGGAGCCAGGCCAAATTCAGCAATGATCCCTCTCCAACATGAGAACGGCGTGCCATACGCGC
>NZ_JBFTNE010000261.1:0-793 GCF_056397325.1 Cupriavidus sp. 05N39 | reverse complement strand
GCCATGCCCAGTTCAGGCAGGGAGATCTCCTGGGCGACGTAGTCGTGATAGAGCGCGGTGGTGTAGAGCAGGCGCATCTGTGCGCCGATCTCGCAGATTTTCAGGCAGCGCTGCTGCAGCTCGGGCGTGTCGGCGTGTTCCAGCACGATCTGGTAGCCGCGTTCGCCGTGGATTTCRTCGGAGACGATRTGCAGGTCGAAGAATTCGACTTCYTCGTCGGTGAAGCCRTAYTTGTCGCGCAGGGTCGGGGTCTGCTTGCGGTAGATCGASGGCACCTGGGACTCCAGGCCRACCACCAGGCCGGCGACGGCGACGAYSGGGTCTTCGCGCATGGCCACGGCGTAGCACCAGCTTTGCAGGCCACGGGTGGTGGCGGACATATTGTCGGGRTCGACCACGCGCTCGCGGGTGGTGCCGCAGGCTTCGGCAAAGCGGATCAGCAGGTCGGTATGGCGGTCGCCGCCGATTTCTTCCTCATACATRTTGGCGAGCAGGAAGTCCTTGGCTTCGGTGAAGCGGTCGGGGGTGCGGGCGTAGATGTAGGCGAGGTAGTCGGCGAAGGGTCCGACGTAGTGGTAATGGTTCTCGGCCCAGCGCGCGAGGTGGTCGCGGGAGAGCTTGCCGCTGGCCCAGGCCACGCTGAAGGGGGCCTTGTTGGCGCTCTTGCCCTTGATGGCGTTTTCAAGGGCGGCACGGAAATCATCACGGTTCATCAGTTCGGCCATTTGGGGGCTCCTGTGGGCAGCGAGTTCAAGGTTGGGGGACGGCGTGGCGTGGTCCGGAGGGTCCGGAG
>NZ_JBFTNE010000260.1:0-795 GCF_056397325.1 Cupriavidus sp. 05N39 | reverse complement strand
CGCCCCACCCCACCCCAGAAATACAGGCCCTTGACCGGATCGGGCTTCTTCCAGAATGCCGACAGGCGGTCCAGCCAGCCCTCCTGGGCACTGTCGACCAGCGCCAGGTGGATCCGGTCCAGCTCGGCCAGGGCGGCGTGCTGGGCCGGGTCGTTCTGCCATTCGCCCCGGGCCACGCCATCGGCGTAGCGCTGCGACGGGGTCATCACCGAATCGCTCATGCCGTGCCGGTGTCCGCGCCGGGCAGCCAGTGCTTGACGCCGTGGGTGAGCGCGCCGCGCAGGTCGATCAGCTTGCGGTGGAAGAAATGGCTGGTGTCGGGCATGCGCACCAGCGCGTGCGGCGCGTCCAGGCCGTCGAGCCAGTGGTAGACCGCCTGCGGGTCGACGATTTCGTCTTCTTCGCCCTGGACGACCAGCCACTGGGCCGGCGGCTGGATGCCGTCGAAGTCCCAGCGCCCGGCCGGCGGGGCGATCGAGATCTGCGCATCCGGCTGCAGGGCGGCGGCCGCCTTGAGCGAGACGAAGGCACCGAAGCTGAAACCGGCCAGCCACAGCTGCTGGCCCGGGCGCTGGGCACGGACCCAGGCCACCACGGCGGCCAGGTCGTGCTGTTCGCCATTGCCGTGGTCGAAGCTGCCGGCCGAGGTGCCCACGCTGCGGAAGTTGAAGCGCACCGTGGTGATGCCCAGCGCGCGCAGGCTGGTGGCGACCATGGTCACCACCTTGTTGTGCATGGTGCCGCCCTCGGTGGACAGGGGGTGGCAGATCACCGCGACGATGGGCTGGACCGGCG
>NZ_JBFTNE010000259.1:0-909 GCF_056397325.1 Cupriavidus sp. 05N39 | reverse complement strand
ATGCGGTGTACCTGAACCCGGAGCGAGCGCAGAAAAACGCAGAGAATTACAAGCAAGCAGCGTAACGGCTGAGGCGACAACTACCTTGACACACGCCGCTCGTAAAGAAAAGTAACCAAAAGAAAGCGATCCTTGCAGGAGGCTGGCKTGTCGGGCTTGCGCAGCCCATTGGTTTCGTYGTCAGGCCCCGGGTTYTAATAGCCTCATGCCGTTACCGGTTTGAATGRCCACGATCCTGCCAATGGCGCTGGTTCCGTAGTGAGGCCCCCGGTAGCGGCTCCCTGCCCATTCGCCCATCTGCCGGTACCGGCACGGAGCATCACGACACATCACGCCGTGATGGTTTCGTGGTGGGGTGGGCGCGGTGAAGAAGGTCCTGGTCCTAGCAATCCCGTGCCACCGCGCCCACGACGAAAACGGGGCACCTGCAACTTCGTGGCGCTCTCAGAGGATACGGCAACGAAGTTGCAGGCGTCTCAAGCTTAGTCGTGGGCGCGGTGGCACCGAATTGATAAGCCGATGACCTCACCACCGCGCCCACTCCACCACGAAACCATCACGMCGTGATGTGTCGTGACGATTCGCGCCGGTACCGGTAGATGGGCGAATGGGCAGGAATTCCGCTACCGGGGGCACCACCACGAATCCCTGGGCATTGGCCGGGTCGTGGTGCTCTGAACCGGTAACGGCACGAGTCTGTTAGAACCCAGGGCCTGACGACGAAACCATTGGGCTACGCAACCCCGACACGCCCGCCTCCTGCAAGGATCGCTTTCTTTTGGTTACTTTTCTTTACGAGCGGCGTGTGTCAAGGTAGTTGTCGCCTCAGCCGTTACGCTGCTTGCTTGTAATTCTCTGCGTTTTTCTGCGCTCGCTCCGGGTTCAGGTACACGTACACCGCATCTGGGA
>NZ_JBFTNE010000258.1:0-953 GCF_056397325.1 Cupriavidus sp. 05N39 | reverse complement strand
GCCTGAACTGTCCAATCCCAACCATTTCTTGCTTAGACGAACCGGGCCGAACAGCCAGGGGGAGTCTAGAACGTTGCGAGGAAGGCCAGAACACCGGCCGGATTTGCAGCTTGCTTTTTGCTGGATGGATTTCCAGCCATTGCCCAAGGGCGGGGACGCTCGCCTTTGGGCGAGTTCTCTGTAAACGCCCCTCCAYGGAGAGGCGGGTGGCTATGCAACGGAGTATGTTGYATAGAYGYTACATAGCATTCAAACCGGTCCGGATGGACTGGCGCTAGGCTCTTTGGGACGGTAGGCACTCGCGAGAGTACACCGCCGTCAAGCGCTCGCTAGTAGAGGGGCATGTGAAGTAAGGAAGTGAGGTCCCGGAGCGTAAGCTCTGCGCGTTATGGTTCGGTCGGACATCCCCGTAAGGGTGCTCTGATAGAGAACCTGCTATGCGACTAGCAGTAGCCTAGGGAGACATGCGTCACTGGTAACGGTGGGGTGTGAAGCTCTCCTGACAATGTAGCCCCCTCAAGGGTATTAATGGATCGTGAGGTCCTTTGATAGAGGCTCCGAGCAGCAACGGGGTCAAGGCGCTAGGCTGGCTGGTATGGGTAATGTAAGTGAACTGCTGATAAACGTCGTAAGCATTGCAGTGCCAAAGCTGCTGACAGGCACTAACCAAAATGGTACGTGGTCGGTTGTCCCGCTAGGATCTCGGGGCACGTCGCTATCAGGCCACCGGCGAATATGCAGACCCTAACCCAGTCGTGTAATGCGCAGGGAACGTGGTAAGCCCGTATGGCTGCCGGAGCGCAGTTGGCTCAGGCAGGCGAACCGCAAGGAACGCTGTTGGCTGTGCGGGTATGGGAGGTTGGAAAAAGCGAATGCCGGGCTGTAATGGTTCGGATAGGGGTTGAAGCATCATCCCACGCGAAAGCGGGCAGACTTCCAACTGGTCTTTCGTC
>NZ_JBFTNE010000257.1:0-955 GCF_056397325.1 Cupriavidus sp. 05N39 | reverse complement strand
CGCGCCACGTCCAGGTCGACACGCTCCACCGTCCATGGCGCAGTCACGCCAAGCAGCTGCCGGTACAGTTCCACGCTGTCCATCGCACACCTCCTTACCAAGCCATGCGCGAAAGCGTACTACCTACCCACACGAAAGTCTGAAGAACCGTTATTTTTGTTTCTTGAGAGCAGCAGATGCGACAGCTAATGAAGTTCCGCTTGTCAATGGCGGGGCATGGCATCGGCGCGGAAACGGCAGTGGTGTATTCTCGGACGGCGCCCTCGGAAGGCCGTCCATTACCGATTTCGCCAACCACGCATCACGCCCACTTCTTCCCTAGCGCCTCCAGACCTGCCTTTTGCAGATCCTCCTGGCTCATCACAATGGGAACTCCCCTTCCCGGCGCGCCCCGTGGCTTCCGCGACGGGCACGCGGAAATGTTCCACGGTCTGCCCTGCATTGACCGCCCGCTGCAGCCAGTCGGGCATTGCGGCGCGGCCGTCCCAGCCCTGCCCGTGCGCGTTGCGGTAGCGCACCACACCAGGCAACGTCGCCGGTGGCGGCTCGGAAAAACAGCCGGCGGCCTGCAGGTGGGACAGGCTCAGCCCATGCTGAGCCAGCTGGATGCGGATCCAGGTAATCRCTTCGGCGCGCTCGATTTCGATCGACATCATTTTAGGTGCACAGATTTGAGGAAGCTGCGGAGCAGGATCCTGCGTTGTCGTCTCAAAGACGGTTAGGCCTCAACATTGTTCCGGCGGATCGCTGGTGTAACGCAACCAGCTCCCTTGGGGATTGGGAATCACGTGGTCACCCCGCCGCTCAAAAATTAATCAGACCCGAGGAGCCCGCCGGGCATCTGGTCCTCGCACGGTTTGCGCACAGGCTTATCCCGTGGCGCGGTGGACAAATCCCCTCCCTCGGGTGCCCCCTCAGGCCGACCCCGGCTTGAACTTGGTGCGTGTGGTCGGCG
>NZ_JBFTNE010000256.1:0-956 GCF_056397325.1 Cupriavidus sp. 05N39 | reverse complement strand
TTCGTCGTACTTCTTGGCGGCGCCGCCAAACTTGGCTGCCAGCACCGTAGCAATCGCGGCCGTCAGCGTGGTCTTGCCATGGTCAACGTGACCAATCGTGCCAACGTTCACGTGCGGCTTAGTCCGCTCGAACTTTTCCTTTGCCATTTCGCGACTCCTGTGTCGGTAGCGATATTGCCAGTGCGGTATTTGGTGCCCATGGGCAGGATCGAACTGCCGACCTCTCCCTTACCAAGGGAGTGCTCTACCACTGAGCCACATGGGCGAAACTTGACTGCTGCTTTTAGAACTGCAACCCGGGCAATCTGGAGCGGGTGAAGGGAATCGAACCCTCGTCGTAAGCTTGGAAGGCTTCTGCTCTACCATTGAGCTACACCCGCCGGGTTACCACGCTTTCTGCTTCACCCACACCTGCCGGGCACTACTACTTTGCAATTCTTGGTGGAGAGGGTTGGATTCGAACCAACGTAGGCGTAAGCCAACAGATTTACAGTCTGCCCCCTTTAGCCACTCGGGCACCTCTCCGCAGAGAACTTAAGATTATGGTGTAACTCTCCTTGGCTGTCAAGCACTTTCCGTACTATGCAAAGTCCGGAAGGACAGCCCATTTGGAGATGACGTCGATGCCTGCACTGGCCATCTTCGGTCACACCATCAATCTCCGGTGTTCGATAAAGAATGAACACCTTCACCCTATAGGGGCTCGCCGGAGCCGCCAGGAAGGCCCCAGACGGCCTTCCTGGAGCGCCTGGGACCTACAAGCAGCTGCCGACCCAAACAGCGCGACAGCGGCGTTTTAATCAATATTAATCGCCGCCGCAAAAGCAAAACCCCCCAGTACTTTCGTACTGGGGGGTTTCAAGGGAGAGCCTGGCGATTACCTACTTTCACACGGGTATCCGCACTATCATCGGCGTGGAGTCGTTTCACGGTCCTGTTCGGGATGGGAAGGGGTG
>NZ_JBFTNE010000255.1:0-979 GCF_056397325.1 Cupriavidus sp. 05N39 | reverse complement strand
GCCAATGACGGCATCATATCGACGGCAAGCCTCGTTATCGGCGTGGCATCAGCACACACCGCCCATGGAAATATCGTGCTCACGGCCGTAGCGGGGTTGGTGGCTGGGGCCATGTCGATGGCGACAGGGGAATACGTATCTGTCTCTTCGCAGGCAGATACTGAAGAGGCAGCTTTGATTGAAGAGCAGGCCGAACTCGATGCCGATTTTCCGCGCGAGCAACAAGAATTGATTGCAATCTATATGCGTCGTGGCCTGGATTATCCGCTTGCTAAGCAGGTTGCCGAAAGGCTGATGGCCCACGACGCGCTTGGCACCCATGCACGCGATGAGCTAGGCATCTCGAAAGTGACCTCCGCCAAGCCGTTGCAAGCAGCGTTGGCTTCTGCCTGCAGCTTTTCGGTGGGCGCCGCCCTGCCGGCTGCAGTTGCCGCACTAGCTCCCGAATCGGCCTTGATTCCAGCCATAGTCATCTCTGCCTTGGCATCACTTGCCTTCTTGGGCGGTCTGGCCGCAAAAACGGGCGGCGCGAAAGTCGGCCCAGGCGTTATCCGCGTAGTGTTCTGGAGTGCTTTGGCAATGGGTGTGTCGTCAGGTGTTGGCACGTTGTTTGGCGCCGTAGTCTGAAGCGCCGCAATCGGACAGATGTCCCCGTCGGGTTCACGCAATCCGCGTACGCAGCTCCGGAAATAAAAGCGGGAATGCTTCGTTGAAGTCCCGCTTCAGCGCCAGCAACCGGCTATTCCTCCGCGCCTCAAACATCAGGGAATTTGCGCTAGCGATGGTTCCATCCTGGCCGTAGCTACGCCGGTCTTGATAAGGCCACCAAGTACCGCATCCGGACAATTCACGACAGCATCGACCGTAGCAGGACCCTGCGAGCAGAACGCCCCGATGGCGCAAGTGATGCTTTGAGCAAGCTCTGCGCTCACCCCAAGCTGGGCGGCAAGCTCGGCCGGGAGTTGCGTAACATCCGTGG
>NZ_JBFTNE010000254.1:0-991 GCF_056397325.1 Cupriavidus sp. 05N39 | reverse complement strand
GGCTCGAACCAGCGACCTGCGGATTAACAGTCCGTCGCTCTACCAACTGAGCTATCAGGGAACAGCTGAGAAAAGGATTGTAACCAGTTTCTCTTTTATTCGTCAACATCTGTGCAGTAATTTTTTACTGCCGGTGCTGCGAAACTTCTGGTTCCACCCCGGTGATCTGAGGCAGGGCCACATTATAGGTGGTGTTTTGGGTCTGTGCCATAAAAAATCGCCCCGGAGGGCGATTTTTTTGACGCTTGCTGCGTCCACCTGCGCGGCGCGGCGCCCGGCTTAGTCGAACACCGGCGAATCGACGCCGAGGATCTTGTGCAGCTTCGGCGAGGTAGTGGTGTACTGCATGTGGATCTTCTTCTCGGGGAAGATATAAGGCGCGGCGCCAAAGGCGGCCAGCGCGGCCTCGTGGAAGCCCGAGAGGATCAGCTTCTTCTTGCCGGGGTAGGTATTGATATCGCCTACCGCGAAGATGCCGGGGATGTTCGTCTCGAACTTCTCCGTGTCCACCTTGATCTGCTTGCGCTCAAGGTCCAGGCCCCACTCCGCAATGGGTCCGAGCTTGGGCGACAGGCCGAAGAACACCAGCAGGTCGTCCAGCGGCAGGCGGCGCGTGACGCCGTCTGCGCCCGTCACCTTGATCTCGGTCAGCAGGCCATCCTTTTCCTCGTAGCCACTGATCTGGCCCACGACGAATTGCATCTCCATCTGCTCGCACAATTCCTTCATCTTGGCGACGGAGGCGGGCGCGGCGCGGAAGCCGTCGCGGCGATGGATCATCACCACCGACTCGGCCTTGCCGGCCAGGTCCAGCGTCCAGTCCAGCGCGGAGTCTCCGCCGCCGACGATGACGAGGTTGCGGCCGTGGAAACGGCTCGGATCCTTGACGCGGTAGAACAGCTGCTTGCCGTCGAACTTGTCGATGCCATCCACCTTGACCGTGCGCGGCTGGAACGAGCCCACGCCCGCGGCGATGAAGATGGTCCTGGTG
>NZ_JBFTNE010000253.1:0-1084 GCF_056397325.1 Cupriavidus sp. 05N39 | reverse complement strand
TTCAGCGCGTAGTCGCGTGCGCGGCAATAGCGCTGTTCTTCGGGTGTCATGGCCTGCTCGACGCCGCCGGGGAGGTACTGGCGGACGCCGATGTCTTCGAGTGGCTGCGGGTCGTTCAGGACCGGGATCAGCACCGGGACGAACTTTGGAATTCTCCAGGCACGGAAGTGATAGAACGTCCATAGAAAGTACTGTTTCCCATCGCGCCATTTCGTTCCTAACTCATAGGCCATGCGTTCCATGCTGCCGGGATCATCCAGTAGTGCAAGTCCGAGAACCGCACCCTGACGCACGCCATAATATTTCGCTTCCAGGTATGGTCTGATATCGGCAACGCGTTGCTCCACAGGAACAGATATCTGGGCCATGGTCAGCAGGAGGTTTTTGTCTCGCGCATTTTCCGGAGGCCGCAGTTTTGCCTTGAGAATGGGGTAGACCTCAGGCCGCGGATCTTCGATCAAGCCATAGATGCTGTTGTATCCGCCGCCATTGCCGAAGCCCTGCGCTAGAAGCAGCGCGGATTCTTGTGTGCGGATCTGCCTCAAGCAAGCATAAGCGGCATCCTTCGTCTCACTCTCCTTGGCGGCCTCGGTGAGGTTATTGGCATAGCGTTTGGCGAGAATGGCCTTGATCTCCGGAATGACCTCGCTCCGGTAAGTGCGGCAGTATGTCTTGGCTTCGTCCCATTTTTCGTCGTCAATCAGTTGAGCCAGGGTTGGCATGGCTTGGGTCTCCTGAGCGGGTGCGGTTTGCGCGGTGGCGGATAGGGCCGGCATTGCCGTGGCAATGCCGCAGAAGAGCGTCAGGCAAACACGCCATGACCGGGTTCGGCGTCGATGTCTTGGTTCCATGTTGTCGGTCGTCGTCCTCAATCCGCTGGCGTAACCGGGTATGGCGCATCCGTCACGGTGTAGCCAAGATCGCGCAGTTTCTGTTTGACGAGTTCACGCTGTTCCTTGGTGTAGGTGACGTGTTCCTCGATCTTGAACGGCAGGTCCAGTTTCAGTGTCTTGGCGATGATGTTCAGCGCGTAGTCGCGTGCGCGGCAATAGCGCTGTTCTTCGGGTGTCATGGCCTGCTCGAC
>NZ_JBFTNE010000252.1:0-1086 GCF_056397325.1 Cupriavidus sp. 05N39 | reverse complement strand
GCGCGAACCAGTCCTTGCGCTTGCGCGGCGGGTCCTCCGGGTCGGGCCGCTGCTGGTGGTCGACGCGGCGCTCGTAGTCCTTGATCTTCGCGGCGATCTCGTCATCGTCCATCATGGACTCGCCGCCAAAGGCCGCCCGGTGCACGGCGTTGTAGATCTGCATCAGGCCCCACAGGATGCGGGCCTGCCCGCCGGCGGCGAAGGCCCGCCCGTAGGTGCTTTCGCCCATCTCGCCAATTTGCGGAAAGGGGGTGCCCACGCCTGGCAGGTAGACGCGGTAAAAGTACTCGCCCTCCCCCGGCGTATTTCCCTCTTCAGCAGGATAGGCATTGTGCAGGCGAACGATATTGCTATGAAAGCGCTTGGCGGGTTCCGGTTTTTTGTAGTCCCGCTCCATGTTGTTGTTGGTGCCGTCGAAGAACAGCCCCACGTTGACCAGGATCTGGCAAACCGGCTGGCGCACGAACGTGCAGGCGGGCTTGGTCCCCAACACGCGGAAAACCTCGCGCGGCGTCAGGCTGCAGCATTCGGCCGGATCCGGCGGGAGCGTGCGGTCGGGGGCAGCGATATAGCGCTTCATTGTTGGGGCTCCTTCGATTTGTTTGGATTAACCRGATAGGRAATGGGGTGGTTGAGGCTATGTGAGTCGTAGCGCGCCGACACGACCACGCGGACCACGTCGTTCGGATAGATGTGGGCATAGATGGTGCCTGCCTTGGTGTAGGGCTCGACCTCGACCACCTTGCTCCCATAGAGGATCTTGGCCCCGTCACGGGCCTTCCACTCGACGGTCACCTGCAGCCCGGGACGGTAGACTCGCGGTACGCCCACGCAACACGTTCCCGAGGTGCTGCCGTAGGCACGCATATTGCCGCCCCATTGCCCATCGATGGAAAACCCATCCATGTAGTTGCCGGTGTGGTTGACCCCGCCAAGCGCATCTCCTTATACAAAAGTCCAGCGTCCTGACCGGGCGCAGTGCGACCAGAATTTGATGGGACTTGGGCGGGAGGGGTTGTAAACTCGTGCGGATTCGCGTTTACTCCTGGCTTTTTTGAGCGCGAATGAACAACGAGTCGGGGGCAT
>NZ_JBFTNE010000251.1:0-1128 GCF_056397325.1 Cupriavidus sp. 05N39 | reverse complement strand
ACCTTGGCACGGATGACTTTCTGTTCCTGAGTCATGGCGGACTCCTTGTGGATTCCGCCGCACACTGGCACTCTGGGCTACGCCCTTCGCACCGATGTGCGGCGGCATGGATAACCAACCACTGTCAGATTTAGTCTAGGCTATTACAGATGAAAGCCTGCACATCGCCGCTGATCAGCACCGGCCGCCTCCCAACTGCCCCAGCACGAAGCGCACGATGCGTTCGGCATGCACCCCGGCCATCTCGATACGTGCGCCGCCGAGCGTAACGACCACCTGGTCGCGTGACCTCGATAGCGCTGAGTCGTTTGTCGGCAGGACATTCGGCACCGCAACCGTTGCCGCAGCGATGAATGCCGTGTCCGCAGTCACTGCGATTGGCGGCGCCGCCGGCAATTGCTGCTCGTGGCTCAATCGCTTGCGCCACAAGCTGAAAGTGCTGACCGCCAAGCCGTGTTGCCGGCAGAAGGCGCGAATGCTCCCGCCGCTGTTCCGCCATTGCGCCAGCAGATCGCGCCAGAAAGCCTCATCGTGGCGGTCATACCTTGCCCCGGCTCGTCCGCTCTTACCTTCCCGCTGATCGGCCATCGCTTCACTCCCAGAAATCGTGAAGCTACTACCTTCTCATCGCCGCCCTCTACTCGCCAGACGGGTTCCGCTGACGGTTACGTAGCGCAGGCCCGCTCCTGCGCTACCGAAAAACTGCTCGCGCACTCGTTCTATTGAGACTTGTATAAATCATGACAACCGATTCGAGTCTCACGCGTTATCTGATCAAGGCGTTGATCGGGAGTTCGATTGCATGACTGGGAAGATGGACGAAGCGACCAGAAAGCGGGTTCGCGCTGGACGGATGCTGTTAGCGAACAAGCCGGTCGCGGAGGTTGCGGCTGCGGTGGGCGTGGCACGGCAGACGGTGTACACATGGAAGGCGCGACTGGACGAAGGCGGCTTCGATGCGCTGCGCACCATGGCCCGTGGACGGCCGTCGTTGCTCGACGATGCCCAGCGCGAGCAGTTGTGTCGTGCTTTGCTGCAGCGCCCCACCGAGCATGGCTTTGGCACCGAACTGTGGACGCTCAAACGGGTGCGTCTACTCATCGAGCAACGCTTCGGGGTGTCATACAA
>NZ_JBFTNE010000250.1:0-1132 GCF_056397325.1 Cupriavidus sp. 05N39 | reverse complement strand
CCTCAATACATCTTTTGCTATACCCCGCCGGGTCAATAAAATCCACTCCATTATGGATTCTCACACCAAGTGGACTTGATTGACTGGAGTATATTGACTCATCAAGATCGTGCCAGTCGAAAAATTTCCCTGTATAGCAAGATTTGAATAAAGCCGGATATCTCTCAAAATTCTCTTCAAAGAAACTG
Organism: Cupriavidus sp. 05N39; assembly: GCF_056397325.1. Taxonomy (NCBI): domain Bacteria; kingdom Pseudomonadati; phylum Pseudomonadota; class Betaproteobacteria; order Burkholderiales; family Burkholderiaceae; genus Cupriavidus; species Cupriavidus sp. 05N39. The sequence goes on along the minus strand of NZ_JBFTNE010000250.1, from coordinate 944 downwards.
GATGCACTAATCGTCTCGGATATCATATCTTTACGGGGTCGCCTCTTTCCTAGTCCACGAAATATGGGTCCAAAGCTAATAACCTTATGACTAACCGACCATTTCGGCTACGCTGGCATTGGCTCATCAGGCGTAGCCGGTCTCAGCAAGGTGTGGTTTCGAGGGAAACCACCCTCAATTTCAGTCATTCATCGCCATCCGCGCCATTTGGATACATCGACGAAGAGGGCGTACCAGGAGCCCAACACCCACCATTTGCGTCAATATAGCTCCCCATGTTTCGCCCCCGGAGGTCAATCACATTGCTTGACTCGGCTTCACCAGACATATTCATTCCACCCGCCATCATTTTCATTTCTTCATCTGTAATAACTCTCATCTCTTGTCCTTTTTGTAAACGGATTTGCAGCCATGATCATCAATGAACTCGATTATTTCTGCTACGTCCTCCCTTTTTAAAATGTCAGCCCTCAAAACTGATGCCATCCCTCCAGATTTAATGATCGATATTTTCGCCTCATCGAATGCCAGCGGCGATTTTTCGCGAAGCCCACAGGCGGCATACAATTTTGACTCTACTGTTGCCGTTTTAGAATTTACTATTCGTATAAAAAATGAAACGGAATCACGCTTTTTTAGAATAGACCGATATAATTCCTCCTGATTACTTACATGCCCATAGAACCCAACCATTCCGAGACTGAAAGTTTCTATTTCCTCGAATTTTCGCTGCTCACCTAACGAAGAAGTACCGCCATCTGCACTCGCAAGTGACGCCGAAGCGAGAATCATGATAATAGCCACATGAACAACAATTAAAAAATATTTTCGACGTAGATTTTGACCCATATAATTCATCTGACTTGCCTTTTATTAGTTACGATAGCCGCCTGCTAACTCCTATTACAGGGAAAAATATCCATTCATATAGCCTTCTTTTCTCC
>NZ_JBFTNE010000249.1:0-1155 GCF_056397325.1 Cupriavidus sp. 05N39 | reverse complement strand
GGTGGTTTCCTGGGCCGCAAGAGTGATGGCGAGCCCGGCGCCAAAACGATCTGGATCGGCATGCAGCGAACCATGGATGCTGCGTTCATGATCCTGGCGCTACGGGCTGAGGACTCATGACTTCTGTATAAGGAGATGCGTTATATGGTGCCTACGCAATTTTCAAATTGTTCGGATTATATGTGGTCGCTGGATACTAACCATAATATTTGAGTTTTGTGCCCAAGCCTCTATTTCGTCGGTGCAATTTCACCAGGGCAGGAGGATCAACCAAGTGAGTTGTGTGGTCAAATCTATGTTTCAGGTTGTATTTACAAAAATGTCAGATTGATTGTCAAATTAAGATCTTCTGGAGGTTATGCATGGCCGGAATTTGGTTTAATCCTGAAACGCTAGCTGATTCACTCAATGAAACAGTTGGCTACAAAGCAGGACTTGCGCTTTCCGCGGAGGAAATTTGTGACCACCTCGCGGGAACAGGATATCCAGACGTCATTAAAAGATCTGAAATTCGTACGGTTCGACTTCGGTCAGAAGAGTACGAAGAACTTTTCTACAAATTGCTCCATCGAGTCGGATACACAACCGAAGAACATGGCGGCGCAGTCGCTAGTATGGCGTCTCTTTATCACAAGTATAAAAAGGCCGACCTCGCCACATACGAAGGAGTCATGAGGCTGTATCATTCCCACGCTCGAATCATGATGGAAGAGGCCATGCGGCAAGGAGTAAAGTCGATGGATCCTACGGATTTCATGCGCAATGTATTTGCAAAGTATGGAGAGCGAGGTCTTAGAATTTCCATGGAGGTGATCGAAACTTTTAATCGAGTCGTTAGTTTGAGCCCGCACAGTATTGTGCGTTACACGGAGTGGAGAAATATCGAAAAATTAAGCTCCTTGTTTGCAGGAGGCAAGACAAAACCGGCGTATGGAGAATTCATTGATCAACGTTTCATTGACTATCTTAGTCAAAATCCAGAGTCTATTGGAAAGATGCATTGGCGCAAGTTCGAGGAACTAACCGCCGAGTATTTTTTTAGAGTCGGATACAAAGTGGAGCTAGGGCCGGGTGGGAATGATGACGGAGTCGATATTCGCATCTGGCTGCCGGATGAAAGCGAAAACGCTCCGCACGGGATCATTCGGATCATTC
>NZ_JBFTNE010000248.1:0-1167 GCF_056397325.1 Cupriavidus sp. 05N39 | reverse complement strand
CAGCCACCCAGCCCCAGGCTGCCGCACGGACGGCGTCCGCGGCTGCCGCAGCCAGCGCGGCGGCGGCTGTGGCCACGCAGGCCCGCGCCACAACCAGCCCGGCCGCGGCGACGCCTGCGCGCGCGACCGTGGTCAGCAGCCCCTTCCGCCAGCCGCAGATGGGCTCGCGCTCGACGATTACGACGCTGCCCGAAGCCAACGCGCGGCCCGTCCAGCCCGTTGCCGCAACGACCGTGACAACCGCTGCCGTGGCACCGCCGCCCGCGGACGCCCAGGCGCGGCCAGCGCACGCGCCGGCCGCGCAGCCCGAGTCGGCGGGCACGCTGGATACCGGCGTGCTGGAAACCGGGGAAGCCATCGCAGTACTCGCCGAGGAGCCGCAGACGGTAGCCGTGCTGACCCCCGAGGACGTCGCCATGCCGGTCTCCGGACTTGCCGCCACCGTGCCCGGCGAGACTCCCGAGCCCGCCAAACTGCTTGCGAACGCCGCGAGGCAAGGCGATGCGCCATCCGTGACGCTGGAGGAGATCCGCCTGGAAGCCGAGGCGCTGATGGCGGAGCTGAAAGCACTGGCTGGTGGCCGTCGGCCGGCGTTGCCTGCCGTGCCGGCGTCGTCGCCGCAGGAGGCTGTGGCCGAGGCGCAGGCGGCATCCGCGCCATTGCCGGATGCCGCCATCGATGCCCCCGCCGAGGCGCCAATCGACGCGGTGAGCAATCCGGTGGCCACCGAAGCGGCCTTGGCCGCTGCCGAGGTACCGTCCAACGAGTTGCACGAAGCCTCCGCCGGAATCGTCACCGAGCCGGTTGCCGGGGATGCCGGACATGCTGTCGCTGTTGCTGAAGCCCAGGCGGAAGTGGCTGTCGAAGCCGAGCCGCGAACCAATTCCGTGGTCGTAGCCGCAGTTCAGCCCGAAGCCCAGGCAGAAGTTGCAGTCGAGGCTGATCCGCAAACCGATACCGCAGCCGTGGTCGCGGTCCAGCCTGAAGCCGGAGCCGAACCTGTAGCCGAGGCCCGGGCAGAAGCTGCGATCGAAGCCGATCCGCAAACCGATGCCGCAGCCGTGATCGCAGTCCAGCCTGAAGCCGGAGCCGAGCCTGTAGCCGAGGCCCGGGCAGAAGCTGCGATCGAAGCCGATCCGCAAACCGATGCCRCAGCCGTGGTCGCAG
>NZ_JBFTNE010000247.1:0-1191 GCF_056397325.1 Cupriavidus sp. 05N39 | reverse complement strand
ACGCCGGCGCCGACGGTACGACCGCCTTCCCGGATGGCGAACCGCAGGCCTTCTTCCATGGCGATCGGGGCAATCAGCTTGACCGTGATCGACACGTTGTCACCCGGCATGACCATTTCCTTGTCCTTCGGCAGCTCGATCGAGCCAGTCACGTCGGTCGTACGGAAGTAGAACTGCGGGCGGTAGTTGTTGAAGAACGGGGTGTGACGGCCGCCTTCGTCCTTCGACAAGATGTAGACCTCGCCGGTGAAGTGCGTGTGCGGCTTGATCGAACCCGGCTTGCACAGCACTTGGCCGCGCTCGACGTCTTCGCGCTTCGTGCCGCGCAGCAGCAGACCCACGTTGTCGCCGGCTTGACCTTGGTCCAGCAGCTTGCGGAACATTTCCACGCCGGTGCAGATGGTCTTGACCGTCGGCTTGATACCAACGATTTCGATTTCTTCACCGACCTTGATGATGCCGCGCTCGATACGACCGGTCACAACCGTGCCACGGCCCGAGATCGAGAACACGTCTTCCACCGGCATCAGGAAGGTACCGTCGATGGCACGTTCCGGCGTCGGGATGTAGGTGTCCAGCGCGTCGGCCAGGGCCAGGATCGCCACTTCGCCCAGTTCGCCCTTGTCGCCTTCCAGTGCCAGCTTGGCCGAACCCTTGATGATCGGGGTGTCGTCGCCGGGGAATTCGTACTTGGACAAGAGCTCGCGCACTTCCATTTCGACCAGCTCGAGCAGCTCGGCGTCGTCGACCATGTCGCACTTGTTCAGGAACACGATGATGTAAGGCACGCCAACCTGGCGGGCCAGCAGGATGTGTTCGCGGGTCTGGGGCATGGGGCCGTCAGCGGCCGAGCACACCAGGATCGCGCCGTCCATCTGCGCTGCGCCCGTGATCATGTTCTTCACATAGTCAGCGTGGCCCGGGCAGTCAACGTGTGCGTAGTGACGGTTAGCCGTTTCGTACTCGACGTGGGCGGTATTGATGGTAATACCGCGCGCCTTTTCTTCCGGTGCTGCGTCGATTTCGTCGTACTTCTTGGCGGCGCCGCCAAACTTGGCTGCCAGCACCGTAGCAATCGCGGCCGTCAGCGTGGTCTTGCCATGGTCAACGTGACCAATCGTGCCAACGTTCACGTGCGGCTTAGTCCGCTCGAACTTTTCCTTTGCCATTTGAACTTTTCCTTTGCCATTT
>NZ_JBFTNE010000246.1:0-1209 GCF_056397325.1 Cupriavidus sp. 05N39 | reverse complement strand
TGTATTAGCTGGGACTCGATCTGACAGATAGTCGGGCTGTTGAATCGAGAAGCGCGACTCAATGCGGGATCAGTTTCTCCTTGGCGAGTTCCAGCGAGTCGAGGAAGGTGCGCATGGGCGTTTTGCCGTAACACCATCGCCCCTGATGTTCTCGCTGGTTGTTGTACTGGTCAAGCCAGGCATCGAGATCGAGCTGCAATGTGCCGATCGAGTCGTAGACCTTCTTGCGAAAGGCGATGCGATAGAACTCGTTGAGCATGGTTTTGTGCAGCCGTTCGACGATGCCGTTGGTCTGGGGCGACCTGGCCCGCGTCCGGGTATGGTCGATGTTTTCCACGGCCAGATAGAGCTCGTATTCGTGATGCTCAGGGTTGCCGCAGTACTCGGTGCCGCGGTCGGTCAGCACGCGCGACAGCGGGATGCCATAGCTGTCAAAGAACGGCACAACGCGGTCGTTGAGCAGGTCGGCGGCTGGCAACGGGGTCTTGCGATCGTAGAGCTTGGCAAAGGCCACCTTAGAGTAGGTGTCGACGAAGGTCTGCTGGTAGACGCGGCCCACGCCCTTGAGGGTGCCGACATAGAAGGTGTCCTGGGCGCCGCAATAGCCGGGGCACTCGGATTCGAATTCCCCGTGGGTTTCCTTTTCCAGCTTGGCGCGCTCCAGCGCGGCCAGTTGCGACTCGGTCAGGACCAGCCCTTCCTGCGCGGATTTGGCTTCCAGCGCCTTCAGGCGCTTGTTCATGGTCTCCAGGTCGTGACGCAGCCAGATGCTGCGCACGCCCTGCGGCGACACGTGCAGGGCATGGCGTTTGAGGACCTCGTTGGCAATGCGGATCTGGCCATAGGCGGGCAATTCGAGCGCCAGGGCTACCACGGCGGTTTCGACCTCGGGATCGACGCGATTCTTGAGCAGTGGCCGGCGTCGCGAAATCTCCTGCAACGCGGCTTCGCCGCCTCGCTCGTACAACTCCTTGAAGCGGTAGAAGCTATCGCGCGAATAGCCCATGACGCGGCAGGCCTGGCTCACGTTGCCCAGTTGCCGGGCCAGTTCCAGTATGCCGACCTTGGCACGGATGACTTTCTGTTCCTGAGTCATGGCGGACTCCTTGTGGATTCCGCCGCACACTGGCACTCTGGGCTACGCCCTTCGCACCGATGTGCGGCGGCATGGATAACCAACCACTGTCAGATTTAGTCTAGGCTATTACA
>NZ_JBFTNE010000245.1:0-1231 GCF_056397325.1 Cupriavidus sp. 05N39 | reverse complement strand
GCTTCTTCGACAGTTCCTGCGTCAGCGGCGCGAACCAGTCCTTGCGCTTGCGCGGCGGGTCCTCCGGGTCGGGCCGCTGCTGGTGGTCGACGCGGCGCTCGTAGTCCTTGATCTTCGCGGCGATCTCGTCATCGTCCATCATGGCCCGGTCACTAAAGGCCGCTCGGTGCACGGCGTTGTAGATCTGCAGCAGGCCCCACAGGATGCGGGCCTGCCCGCCGGCGGCGAAGGCCCGCCCGTAGGTGCTTTCGCCCATTTCACCAATTTGCGGGAAGGGCGTGCCCACGCCTGGCAGGTAGACGCGGTAAAAGTACTCGCTCTCCCCCGGCTTATTTCTCTCTTCCGGAGGATAGGCATTGTGCAGGCGAACGATATTGCTATGAAAGCGCTTGGCAGCTTCCGGTTTTTTGTAGTCGCGCTCCATATTGTTGTTGGTGCCATCGAAGAACAGCCCCACGTTGACCACGGTATTGCATACCGGCTTGCCCTCAGAGTGGCCGGCGAGCTTGATCCCCAATATGCCCATAACCTCGCCCGGCGTCAGGCTGCAGCATTTGGCCGGATCTGGCGTGAGCGTGCGGTCGGGGGCAGCGATATAGCGCTTCATTGTTGGGGCTCCTTCGACTTGTTCGGATTGACCGGATAGGGAATGGGATGATTAGGGTTGCGTGGGCCGTCAAGTGCCGACACGACCACGCGGACCACGTCGTTCGGATAGATGTGGGCATAGATGGTGCCTGCCTTGGTGTAGGGCTCGACCTCGACCACCTTGGTCTTGATGACGTCCTTCCTGCCCTCTGGCGCGTTCCAGCTGACCTCGACCTGCATGCCGGGACGGTAGACCCGCGGCACGCCGACGCAACACGTTCCCGACGTACTGCCGTAGGCGCGCATATTGCCGCCCCATTGCCCATCGATGGAGAACCAATGGATGTACTTGGCGGTGTGGTTGACCCCGCCAAGCGAGGCATAGACGAACTTGTCGGAGCGATCAGTCGAGATGCCGCTGCCGCCAGCGCAGCCGGCCAGGAACAGGGACAGGAGAATGGCCTTGCCGAGGGCAATGCGCCGCGGTGCCGCGATATAGCGCTTCATTGTTGGAACTCCTTCACTTCGTCAGGGTTAACCGGATAGGGAATGCGATGGTTGGGATTGTGCGGACCATTGCGCGCCGACTGCATCAGGTTGGCCCCGGCACGCTCCTGGGGGGGGCGACAGCATGAGCGGGTTG
>NZ_JBFTNE010000244.1:0-1280 GCF_056397325.1 Cupriavidus sp. 05N39 | reverse complement strand
GCCGAGGTCCTGCGCGGCAGTCTTGCCCTCTACGACTGGACGGAAGGCGAGATGAACCGCCGGCGCATCGATGCCATCACGGACGTGCGGCACCGGCCCCTGCAAAAGCTCGTTAAAGGCGGCCTGCTGCGCGGCGTGGAGATCGAGGTCTTGCTGGATAGCACCCGCTTTGCCGGCGAGGGCGACGTCGAACTCTTCGGCGAAATGCTCAACCGGTTCCTCTCGCTCTATGCCACGCTGAATCTGTATACCCGGCTGGTGATCGTGTCGCAGCCAAGCGGCAAGCGGCAAGCATGGCCCGACAGCAAGGCCGAGGGGGCACCGTTTTGAGCCCGACGAAACTGACAGCAACGCAGGCGCAGGAGCGCGCCTTGCTGCCGGCGCTGCTCGCCCGTGCGCCGCAGATGAACTTCTTCCGGCTCTGCGAACTGATCGAGTTGTCTGCGCCGCAGCGTCCGGCGCTGGGCACGACCGATTCCCCGGCCAATGAACCGGTGCGTTTCCGCTCGTATGGGCGGCTGGGCTTCCCGGGGCGGGAGATATACGCGGTTGAGCACGATAGCGACCACCCCGAGCGAGCGCCGGTGGTGCGGACCACCTTCCTGGGCCTTTACGGCGTGGATGCGCGCATGCCGTCCTACTTCGTGGACGAGATTGCCCAGCGTCGCGACGGGGCAGAGCCGCTGGCGGCCTTGCTGGACCTGTTTCACCACCGGATCGTCACGCAGTTCTACCGCGTCGCGCGCAAGTACCGCTATCCGATGGGCTTCCGGCGCGGCGGACAAGACGAAGTGTCGTGTTACCTGCTGAGCCTGCTCGGGCTGGGTTTCGGCAGGCCTGGTGCCGAAGAGACCGTCCCCACACGCAAGCTGTTGTCGATGCTGGGACTGGCCAGCCAGCGCACACGCACCGCCGAAGGCCTCGCCGGCGTGCTGCAGCATGCCGTGCCGGACGCGCGCATCACGGTGGAGGAGTTCCACCCGGTGTGGGTGCGCCTCGATGCCACCGAGCGGATGCCGCTGGGGGAAAACTGTGTGCTGGGACGCGGCTTCTACGATCGCGCAAACACCGTACGCGTGGTGATCACGCCACAGGACCGCGACTCGGTGCTGGGGCTGATGCCGGGCCGTGCCATCCACCGGGAGGTGACGGCGCTGTTGCGCTTCTACCTGGGCTATGCAGCGCACGCGCATCTGGAGATGCATGTGAGGCCCGCGCTGATGCCGGCGCCGGCCTTGAATTCGGACCAGGTGAGCCTGGGCTACACCACGCAGCTCAGG
>NZ_JBFTNE010000243.1:0-1321 GCF_056397325.1 Cupriavidus sp. 05N39 | reverse complement strand
GGTTCTTCAGACTTTCGTGTGGGTAGGTAGTACGCTTTCGCGCATGGCTTGGTAAGGAGGTGTGCGATGGACAGCGTGGAACTGTACCGGCAGCTGCTTGGCGTGACTGCGCCATGGACGGTGGAGCGTGTCGACCTGGACGTGGCGCGGCAGCATGTCGAAGTGCATGTAGGGCACTTGGAGGGACAGCGTTTTTCGTGCCCCGAGTGCGGGAAGGAATTGGCGGTCTATGACCACCTTGGAGAACGGGTGTGGCGACACCTGGATAGCTGCCAGTTCCTGACGTATCTGCACGCGCGGCCTCCGCGAGTGTCGTGTCCGGAGCATGGCGTGAGGCAAGTGAGGATGCCGTGGGCGGAGGCTGGGAGTCGGTTTACGCATCTGTTTGAAGCGCTGGCAATCGACATATTGCTGGCAACGAATGTCAAGCGAGCCGCGGAGATCTTGCGCATTACGTGGGACGAAGCCTGGCACGTGATGGAAAGAGCTGTATTGAGGGGGCGGGCGGCGAAAGCCAACGAGATGCCCCGGCTGATGGGCGTGGATGAAAAGGCAATCGCCAAGGGACATCGCTATATGACGCTGGTGTGCGATCTGGAAGAAGCGACGGTGGAATACATCGGAGAAGAGCGCAAGCAGGCCAGCTTGGCCGCTTACTTCGAGGCTTTCCCGGTGGCGTATCGGGAGGCCATTGACGCTATCAGCCTGGACATGTGGCCGGCCTACATCAACGCCTGCCAGGCCAATGTGCCTGGCGCAGACGAGAAGATGGTCTTTGACCGCTTCCACATCATGCGCCATGTCATTGAGGCGGTGGACAAAGTCAGAAAGCAGGAGCACAAGGCGTTGCTGAAAGCCGGAGACGACACCCTCGCCCGCAGCAAATACCTGTGGCTGACCAACCCGGAGAACATGCTGGAGCCGACCAGGGAACGCTTCAATGCACTGAGGACGATGGAGCTGAAAACAGCTCGAGCCTGGGCCTTGAAGGAGGCGCTGCGGGGGCTGTGGAATTACCGCACCACCGGCTGGGCCACACGCTTCTGGAGGCGCTGGTACTTCTGGGCGACCCATAGCCGGCTGGCGCCGATGATTGACGCCGCCCGGCTGATCGCCCGCCACTTGCCGAATGTGCTGACCTACTTCAAACATCGCATCACCAATGCCGTTGCCGAGGGGTTGAATTCCAAGATCGCCACTGTGCAGAAGCGAGCCTGCGGCTATCGCAATCCGGACCACTTTAAGATCGCCGTCTACTTCCACTGCGGTGGTCTCAACCTACATCCAGCTGCGCTGACCCACACGAAAGTCGGATGAACCA
>NZ_JBFTNE010000242.1:0-1377 GCF_056397325.1 Cupriavidus sp. 05N39 | reverse complement strand
CCTCCACGGAGAGGCGGGTGGCTATGCAACGGAGTATGTTGTATAGATGCTACATAGCATTCAAACCGGTCCGGATGGACTGGCGCTAGGCTCTTTGGGACGGTAGGCACTCGCGAGAGTACACCGCCGTCAAGCGCTCGCTAGTAGAGGAGCACGTGAAGTAGGGAAGTGAGGTCCCGGAGCGTAAGCTCTGCGCGTTATGGTTCGGTCGGACTCACCCGTGAGGGTGGCTCTGATAGAGAACCTGCTATGCGACTAGCAGTAGCCTAGGGAGACATGCGTCACTGGTAACGGTGGGGTGTGAAGCTCTCCTGACAACGTAACCCCCGCAAGGGTGTCCACACGCCGTGAGGCAGGTGGGCAGAGACTCCAAGCAGCAACGGGGTTGAGGTGCTAGGCTGGCTGGTATGGGTAATGTAAGTGAACTGCTGATAAACGCCGTGAGCATTGCGGTGCCAAAGCTGCTGTTAGGCACTAACCAAAAGGTGTGTGGTCGGTTATCCCGCTGGAATCTCGGGATACGTCGTCATCAGACCACCGGCGAAGAGGCAGGCCCTAACCCGGTCGTGTAACGTGCAGGGAACGTGGTAAGCCCGTATGGCTGCCGAAGCGCAGTTGGCTCAGGCAGGCGAACCGCAAGGAACGCTGTTGGCTGTGCGGGTATGGGAGRTTGGAAAAAGCGAATGCCGGGCTGTAATGGTTCGGATAGGGGTTGAARCATCATCCCACGCGAAAGCGGGCAGACTTCCAACTGGTCTTTCGTCGCAAGACGGCTGACTGAACTCGCTTGTTTMAAYTTTCTTCCCTTGAGGGGCAACTGTCCCTCAAGGGGCATGTTGTCTCTTGATTTTGGGGAAGATCCTCAAGATAGGAGAGCAGCATGGAAGCATTGATCCGYRAGGATGAATCTGCGCCCTCCGGCGTACCGCAACGATGGGGCGACATCAATTGGCGCCGTGTCGAACGGAACGTTCGAGCAATGCAGATTCGAATTGCGAAGGCAACACAGGAAGGGGACTGGCGCCGGGTGAAAGCCCTGCAACGGTCTYTGACCCGCTCGTGGTCCGCCAAGGCATCGGCGGTACGACGAGTGACGGAGAACCAAGGTGCGCGGACGGTAGGTGTTGACCGCGAACAGTGGAACTCGCCTGAAGTCCGATGGGAAGCCATTGGGCGGTTGAAGCGCCGGGGGTATCGACCCAAGCCATTAAGGAGGGTCTTTATTCCCAAATCCAATGGAAAGGAGCGCCCTCTGGGCATTCCGACCATGTTGGATCGAGCCATGCAGGCGTTATACCTGCTGGCGCTGGAACCGGTGTCCGAAGGGACGAGCGATCCGAACTCGTATGGGTTCCGGATCAATCGCTCTACCGCGGA
>NZ_JBFTNE010000241.1:0-1408 GCF_056397325.1 Cupriavidus sp. 05N39 | reverse complement strand
CTCCTTGACCACCTTCTTCATGCGCATGCGGCTGGAGTGGAAGGTGAACCGCTCGGGCCGCACCTGCTGGCGCGCCAGCAGCATCGCGGGGATTTCGGTTTCCATGGTGGTGTTCGAGCTCGGCACGATCTGGCCGATACGGAAAGTCTTTTGCACGGGGCGCTCCGTTATTTCGGGGTTCAAAGCTTGAGAATGCGTTCGGCGTTGCCGTGGCAGACGAGGCTTCGGGTCGCGTCGTCCATCGGTGCCTGCTCGATAAAGTCCGCGGCGATGGCGGTGGATTCGTAGGGATAGTCGACCGAGAACAGCACCGCCTCGGCGCCCATCTCGGCAATGGCGCCGTTCAGCGCGGCGGGCGAGCACACGCCGGAGGTGGTGATCACGATATTGCTGCCGATGTATTCGGAAGGCTTCTTCGCCAGCCTGATACCGTGCGAGTACACAGCGAAACGGCTGTCGAAACGCCAGCGCTGGAACGGCAGCCCTTCGCCCATATGGCCGAGGATGATCTTGAGCCGGGGGAAGCGGTCGAACACGCCGCTGAACAGCAGGCGCAGCGCATGGCTGGCCGTTTCCACGCCCCAGCCCCAGGCCGCGCCGCTGATCTCGGGATGCCCGGCGTACACATGCGGCATCGCATAGGCGTCGGTCGGATGCAGGTACATCGGCACGTCCAGCTCCTGCATGCGCTCCCAGAACGCGTCGTATGCGGGGTCGTCATAGTACTTGCCCTGGGTGTGCCCGTTGACCAGCGACCCCTTGAAGCCGAGCTGCTTCACGGTGCGCTCAAGTTCATCCGCCGCTGTCACGGGATCGTGCATCGGCAGCGCGGCAAAGCCAGCGAAGCGGGTGGGATGGCGCGCCACTTGCGCGGCCAGGAAATCGTTGTTCTCGCGGGCGCGGCCGATGGCGGCGGCGCGGTCCGTTTCGCCCTGCACGCCGGGACCGGTCTGCGACAGCACGGTGAAATCGATGCCGGCACGGTCCATCTCGCCGATGCGGATGTCGTCGAAATCGGCGAGGCGCTTCGCGAGGTCGGCCATCACCACCGCATCGATATGCTGGAGATATCCCTTCGAATAGGCCTGGAAACCGGGGGCCATGAAGTGTTCCTCCAGGGCAATCTTCCGTATTCTCGTCATGCTGTGGCGACTCCTGATGTGGTGGGGGCGTGCTTCGATGCAGGCCTTGAGACGGGGGCGGGAAGGCGCGTGCCGTTGCCCTTGCGAAGGCTTGTCTGCTTAATTACTCAGTATGCTGAGCATTTTTAATATAGCAACGAGGTTGTGGAATGTCTAGCCGGAGTCAAAAGGGTTAACCCCCATAACACTCCCAAATTCTGCTCAGTACACTGATTGAAATTACTCAGCATGCTGACAGTGTGAAGCACACACACGCACAAGCAAGC
>NZ_JBFTNE010000240.1:0-1621 GCF_056397325.1 Cupriavidus sp. 05N39 | reverse complement strand
CAACACCGCCACAGCCAACTCAGTGGACCAATTCGGCCGGAAGACTTCGAGTGGCAGGGACGAGAGGTGCAGGCAGATCCAGAGGCGCAACATGACGGTGAAGCAGGATCGGCGACGGTTCCAGCAGGACGCGCACGGGCAGGTCCTGCTGCGGGCCGCGCCGCTTGATGAAGGAGAGATCGACGCCGCCGGCGGCGGGCGCAACCCCGATGCGCAGGGGCGCTGGCGACGCGTCGCGTGCACAGGCCAGGGGCCGCATGAGGAAAAACAGCGCCTCGCCACTCTGCGCGGCCAGGTGCAGGCGGCGCAGCGCGTCATTGCGGATATGGGTCTGCCAAAGCAGAACCGCGCCGCAAGTGCCGGCGCGCAGCAACTGCTCGGTGGCCCAAAGGGCATCGGCCGTACGCTGGCTGCGAATCCACAGCAGACGTTCGGGCGGCACGCCCCAACTGGCCAATGCGAGCGCCTGGGGCGTTTGCGGCGGTTGAATCAGGGCGATAGGCCGCTTACAGACCTCCGCCAGTGCGGGGCGCAGCAGGCGAAGCTCTCCCACACCCGGCTGGCGCACCAGAAGTTCGACCAGCGACGCCGTTGGCCAACCGCCACCCGGCAACTCGGCCGTCAGCACCGGATAGCCGGTGGCGACGGTGCGACCGTTCGCCCGGGCCAACTGGGCGGCTAACCAAAGGGCAGGATGGATGGATTCTGGATTGGGCGTCGGCATGGCGATTGGTTGAGTCCATGCAACCCAGTTTACTGTATATATATACAGTGGTCACGGATTTCTTCTCCCGAGCTTGAAAGTGCCTTAAGGGCCGCGTATTGAGCGGGCACCGTCGAGGTTTTACTCGGGGGCGTCTCCGAAGACCCGGATGGCTAGGTCGTGCTCGAATTTGGTTGACCAAGAATCACGAGACCCTGCCGCGTACTGCATCAATACGCCTGTCTCTGGCCTCAGCACGCTGACCAGGCGTTCCTGTTCCCCGGTCATGTCGCAGACGCTAAAGTCGGCGGCGATGAACCCGTGCCGACGACAGGCGTTGGTAAAGGCTTCGCGCTCCGCGGCAGGAAACGCATCTAGGGTTGCCATGGCAAATCCTCCAATCGACTAGCCAGCTAGCTTGCGGATGGCCGCACCAATTTGTTGCACCTTTCTAGTATCGGCGTACTCCGCCCACGGATCGACGTAGCCGGCGGCTTCCACGCGCTGCAGGGCGGTCTGGATCGTCCAATGATCGCCCGCTGTCAGTGCCTCCAGTTCCTCCCAGGATGCCRGCATCGAAACCCCGAGACCCGGCCGTGCGCGTGCAGAGAATGCGGACACCGTCGTCGCCCCTTGGCCGTTGCGCAGGTAGTCGATGTAGATCTTCCCAATCCGATTGCGCGGCCCGCTCTTAGAAACGAAGCGCTGCGGAATGGTCTGGGCGATATGAAGAACGACATCTTGTGAGAACTTCTTCACCGTGATCCACGGAAGTTTGGGCGCCATGGGCACAACGACATGCAGGCCTTTGCCACCACTGGTCTTGAGAAAGCTCACCAGGCCAAGCTCATCCAGCATAGACTTCGTCAGCATGGCGGCGTCAAGCATGTGCCGCCATGGCACGCCATCACCGGGGTC
>NZ_JBFTNE010000239.1:0-1757 GCF_056397325.1 Cupriavidus sp. 05N39 | reverse complement strand
TGTAACCGCCATGTAACCCAATTGGATCCCCATCGATCCATCTGGAACCATCTCCCGCCTGCGCGCCGCCTTAGTGCCTCATTTTCCCGTGTGGCACATCGGTCTCGCACGATAGAATCCTTCCCAGATTAGTACCACCGCATCAAAGGGGAACGAGATCGTGTCGCAAGCAAGTACGCCACAAGAACGCGTCGCTGCCGCAAGGCAGCTTTATGCCGTCTTGAAAATGTATCTCGATCGGTCAACCTGGACGCCGGYGGAAGGGGCCCTTGTCCTGTCGGGCCTCCATGCACCGGCAGGGTGTTCGGAACTCCCTCGCGAGGCGACGGGCCTTGACGGCAAGCCTTTCAAAGGGGACGTCATCGACCGTCACACCAAGGCTCGCGAAATCATGCGGCTATGGGACTGGTCCTGCGACGATGAGGAAAGCGGCACCGTTGCGCCGACGCAACTTGCACCCCATGAGTTTCTCGCGTGGTGTCAGGACGTGGAGATCGAGACGGAATGGATGCGGCTCATCTTTGAGGTCATCGGCCGTGGCAAGGTGCAATCAGATCAACCGGACCTGATTCCGCTTGCTGTTGCGGAATACGCGGCCCAGTCAGCTGAGACGATCAGCGCAATCCAGGCCCTTGCAGGGCAGGTTTCAAGCGATTCATCAGTGAGTGTCCCGGCACCGAAGGCAGTGGAAAAGAGCGCGCCGCGCGTTCCGATGCCGATTCCGGCAAACCGGGATCACGTATCCACGGAAGAGTTGGCAGCCATTCTGGCGATCGATCCTCAATCGATTCGCAAGCGCTACTCCTTGGATGGGAGCTATCTTGGCATCCGGCCGACGAAGCTTCCCAATCGTCGATTGTATTGGCCGGTCGCGGATGTAAAACAATTGCTGAACGGCAGCCGCCGCGACCTTGCCGAGCCAGGCGCCAAATAGCCGTTCGGCTCGTATAGGGCGAGGGGGGCGTGGGGTTTCCCGTTCTGACTGGCCAATTTGCGGACGCCTGTGGGTGCAGTCCAGGTGGCGTTCAGCCGATGTGCCGAGCGCCGCTGGCCATGCCCAGACATCCCAATGCCGCCGGTCAGTTGGAGCTATTTCCAGCACCGGCCGTTCAGGGCCGTGAGATCAAAAATCCACTGGCCGGCCGAGCCTAGATTCTGCCGGCGCACCGGGCATGCCGTATCTGGCGGCGAGTTCGATTAGCCTCTCCAGCGCCTCGGTACGAGATACGCCAAGCCCTTTGGCTAGCTTGTCCAGACTTTTGATGGTTGCGTCAGGCAGAACAAAATTCCGCTGGCGGATTTTATTTTTTTCCAGTTTCTCGCGGTATTTTCTCTGGCTCCAGAGCTTTTTGATATGGCCGACGTGATTTTGCTTTTCATAATCAGAAACCTGAAGCGAATCAAAATAGCATTTCAGTCCAACGCCACCCGGGTATTTTCTGAATTCCTGGCCAATGACTGGATCCAGTTGAATTGAATCCAGTAGCGTGTATTGCATTCGGGCATCAAGAACTTGCCATGCAAAATCGCATCGCCCGGGTTCGTCATCGTCACTAAACCAATTCAGATAAGACGTATCCCGCAAATGCCGAAGCCACGATTGATGAAGTCTGGTGAGATAGTTTTGTTTGTCAAGCAAAGAGGCTAGGACAAGATCAATCAGGCAAATAAAATAATCGCGCTTGCTAAAGCGTGCCTCGGCGTCTGGGATTCTAATTCTCAACAAATTGTGGATGTAGTCAATCAGCCAGCAGAGT
>NZ_JBFTNE010000238.1:0-1798 GCF_056397325.1 Cupriavidus sp. 05N39 | reverse complement strand
GAAGCCCGTCATGAAGATGAAGGGCATGCGATGGACCTCGGTGGCCTTTTGCTGAAAGTAGAGTCCGCTTTCACCTTGCAGGCGGACGTCGAGCAGCAAGCAGCTCGGTCGGTCGGGCTTCTCGGACGCGTTAAAGGTGGCTGTGTGCTCGAAGGTACGCGCGGCAAAGCCGGCGGAGCGGAGGAGGCTGCACAAAGATGTGCGGATTGCGTCTTCGTCGTCGACAATGTAGACGAGTGGCCGCTCGTCGCATGTGCGATTGCTGGGCATGCTTGTTCGGTTGCCGGTTCCGGGGCGGAGCCCCACGCCTGCGGGGGCGCCGCGAAGGCATGGCAAGGATAGGGTTGGACGTGTCTCCGCGGACAGACGAATTCGCGGAGATTCCGGACATCTTCGGGCTGCGTGGCGCTCGACTCAGGCAGTCGACTTGACAGCGTTAGGCGCCGGGAATAGATTGCGCGAGAGTCTCAGGAAACTGTCATTGAGACGCTGACGTAACACGAGAGAAGTAATGCGGCAAATCGGCTTGATTCTAGAAAATGGATTCCAGGTCATCGGTCTCTCGGCGCTATCCGCGTTCGAACTGGCCAATGTGGAGCTCGGCGAAGAGGGCTACCGCATGACGATCCTCTCCCAATACGGCGGTATCGTTCACTCGACGATTGGCTTGGGGATCGTGACCACCAAGTTG
This sequence comes from Cupriavidus sp. 05N39, assembly GCF_056397325.1. Lineage (NCBI taxonomy): Bacteria > Pseudomonadati > Pseudomonadota > Betaproteobacteria > Burkholderiales > Burkholderiaceae > Cupriavidus > Cupriavidus sp. 05N39. The sequence continues at coordinate 1,107 of NZ_JBFTNE010000238.1, read as the reverse complement.
GACGCGATGCCCGATACGTTGATGGTTGCGGGGGTTCGTGTCCCCGGCCCCCTGGATCCCGGGCTGAAGTCCTACATCAGCCGCGCGGCCAGCGAGGCACGACGTGTCGCGGGCATCTGCACGGGCGCGTTCGCGCTTGCMGAGGCCGGCGTGCTGGACGGAAAGACTGCTACCACCCACTGGCTGCATGCCAGACGATTGCAGGAAACCTTTCCTCAGGTTCGTGTCGACGAGGATCGGATTTTTGTGCAGGACGGAAACATTTGGACCTCGGCCGGCATGTCTGCGGCGATGGACCTCGCCCTGGCGCTCATCGAGCACGACCACGGCGCGGCGCTGGCACGTAACGTGGCCCGACGCCTGGTCGTCTATTACCGCCGCCCCGGTGGGCAATCCCAGTTTTCGGCATTRCTGGAACTCGAGCCGCGCAGCGATCGTGTCAAACGCGCGCTGATCTACGCGAAGGAAAATCTGCGCAATGCGCTGACGGTGGAGGAGCTAGCGGATGCCGCGCGCCTGTCGCCGCGGCAGTTCAGCCGTGTCTTCCGCGAGGAGACCGGGCAGTCCCCGGCTAAGGCCGTCGAGATGCTCCGGCTGGAAGCGGCCAGAACCATGCTCGAGTCAGGTCGTCACCCGATGGAAACCGTGGCGCGGGACACAGGGTCTGCGGACCGCGATCGTATGCGCCGGGCCTTTGTACGCGCCTACGGCGTGTCGCCAAGCAGCATCCGGCGAAAGGACGCACTAGTAGAGCTGGAAGCGACGGAATGAACTGACGGCCGGGGACCGATGCGACAAGTTTCGAGCATGTCTGACCCAGCGACGCTAGGATGCGCAGCTTCGCACTCACCGGCTTGCGAAATGACGTGCATCTCGGCTTGAATACGGCCTCACCCCTACGGATACCGACACCAGACAAGCCGCATAGGGAATCCTGGCGCGCGGTAGTCAGTACCCACGAGCGGTCGGTGCCTCACTCTCGAAGTGCATTATAAGTAGCTTATGGGGCTCAATACTCATGCTGGTATCGATTCGAGATTGCTAATTGCCGGTTACAGATCCATCGTCATCGAGGATGCCAAAGCCCTTTGAGGGAACACTATCAGG
>NZ_JBFTNE010000237.1:0-1811 GCF_056397325.1 Cupriavidus sp. 05N39 | reverse complement strand
CAGCAGCATAGTCAGCGTCGAGAACTTCATGGGTGAGTCGTCCCACGATCTCCTCCGGGTCCAACCCCAGCCACTCGCGATAGGTTGAGTTGGCGAACCGAAAACGTCGCTCACTGTCGACGTAAGCGACCAGCACCGGCAAATTGTCAGCAATGGCGCGCAAATCTACCCGCGTGTCTCCCAATTGCCGCTCGGCGGTCGTCAGTTGCTCGCGCGCCCTGCGCAGAACCTCCGAGGCCTCATGCGCTCCCCGATGCAACGCAGCCTCCCGCGCATCGCGCGCGGCTTTTTCCCGTTGCTCCGCCTGGGTATCGTGAATGACAAACAGCCAGCCTCCGTCGCGGGTCGACGTCGTCTGCTTCGGTGCCACCTGCACTCGCGCTGGCCTACTTTGCTTGTTGCGCAACCGGAACGTTACGTCGAGCGTCCGGACCTCGACCCCGCGGCCACGATTAAGTGCCTGCACGGCCTGTTCAAGGTTGGTCCGGTCGCTCGCATCCAGCAGATCGAGGATGTTCGTTTTCGGCAGCGGAGCGCGCGAGTGCGCGAAGAATTTCACGCAGGCATCATTCATGTGCCGCCACTCCCAGTCCCTTCCGATATGCGCGATAGCGACCGGCGTTCGATGGAACGTCTCGACGTAAAGCGCATGCTGGGCTTGAAGTCGGTCGATCGCGTGAAGCACCTCCAAACGATCAGAGCTGTCCAGCTTGCGCAGGCCAACTTCGTGCTCGATCATTTGTCCCAAGTCTACTAGCATCTGACGTTGTTGGCGCCTGAAGCGCCGCGGCAACGCGTGCATCACACATAGCATACCGATGGGTCGGCCGCACGGTAGACGCAGCGCAATGCCTGCGAAAAAGCGGAACAGCAATTCGCTGGTTGCCAGTGGCCCTTGCGCAAGCTCCGCATCGGACAGCGCATCCCTGACGACGAACGGTTCCTCGCATTGGAGCGTCCGGCTATAGTACGTCTCCACATGGAATACGACGTCCCGTTCGCACCCGCTTGCGCCTATGACTTCTGGCTGGCCCAGTCTGTCGAGACATACGACGGATATTGGTAAATTCAGCGCGCGCGCGGCGACCCGGGTCACGCGCTCAAAGTACTGATCGTAGTCGCTTTCTGGTGGCATGGTGGCGCTGGCTGGTTATCGTTGTTGCTGCTGCGCATCCATGATGCATTCGTCTTTCACGCTCCATGCTCCGTTCCGGTCAGATTGTGAAACGCACTTATTGACGTCCTCGCCGATCACGTCACACGCAGGGAAGTCGGCGCGGCAATTCGCTGAGGCAGGCTCGTCTCTTTACTCGGCGGCTCACGCGCTCGCCTTGACCGTTAAGACGATATGCAAGGCACGGCGTAAGAATGATCCCGGCGACTTTGCGTGGGCTCACCTGATTGGCACGCCGCAATGGAGGATTTTGGCAGGCCGTTATAACGGCGCTTGACAACGGTGCCACGACCATGATTGTCGTCGGTGACGTGGCATCGCAGATCGCGCCGCGCGGCGTATGACACATTAAGGCTATTCCACCGCCGGAAGGTGCAGCGTAACGGTCGTGCCCTTGCCTACTTCGCTCTCAAGAGAAATATGGCCGCGATGTAGCAGCACAATCTCACGCACGAGGGCAAGGCCCAGACCATCGCCGGCCGACCCATGCTGCAGCTTGCCTCGGAAAAATTTGTCGAACACCAGCCCGAGTTCGTCAACTTTGATCCCCATGCCTCGATCGGTCACTTTCAGCATGGCGTTGCGGCGTTCGTCCGACGCGCTAGCGACCGAGATGTTGACCTCTCTCCCAAGCCCG
>NZ_JBFTNE010000236.1:0-1837 GCF_056397325.1 Cupriavidus sp. 05N39 | reverse complement strand
TAGAGCTGGGTGCCGTCCTTTGCCGTGATGTAGCTGCCTGAGGCCTTGCCGCGTGCCGTTGAGGGACTCGATCCCATTGCCGACGGTGCCGCCGCAGCAGGTCCGGGCAAGCTGGAAGCCGCCAGCGCGCTGGCGGCGGCCGCGCTGCCGAGCAGCAGGTTGCGTCGCGATACACCTTTGTTGAGGCTGCGAATTGAAGACATGGTAAGACTCCTTTCTTAGCGCGTGAGCGCGCCGCTGCGTTATATATGACCAGTCGTCTATTTAAAAATGCAAAAAAATTTCAGTACAACAACCGCTTCAGCGTGACTTGCTGAAATCGTCGGCAGGCGTCGCCATTGCGCTCGACCTTGCTGCGCAGGACCGCCCCCTCCCAGGCTTCGATGATGATGGACGCGAGCTGCGCGGAATCACAGTCCGCCGGCAGTTCCTGGCGCAGCCTGGCCTCATCAAGGCAGGCTGTGATGAGGCCTTCCCAGCGCGCCAGAATGCGCTCCAGAGCAACTCGAACTTCACCGCTGGTATTGGACAATTCGAGGGAAAGGTTGCCCACAAGGCACCCCAGCGTGAATTCTTCTGCCGCGTGGTCCCCTACCAGCAACTCGAACAGCTTTTCGATCCTGGCCAACGGCGTAATGCGCGCGTCGTACATCACTTTGCCGTGGCATTGTTCAATGGAATCCCAATAGGCTTCGAGCACTTCGGCGGCAAAGGCCTCCTTGCTGTCGAAGTAGCTGTAGAAGGATCCCTTGGGAACCACTGCGGCAGCTACGATGTCCTGCACGCCAGATCCGTTGAAGCCGGACCTGTGAATAACACGGCCGCCGTCGATGAGCAGGCGGTTACGGATCTCGGGGTTGGCGGGTCTTGGCATGTCGAAATGGTCAATGAGGGGATGGAAGGAACAATAGACGACTGGTTGTCTATTTGTCAAGCATCCGTTGACGATCGTCTACGCTTTCAGCGCGCGCATCAGCTCCGCAACCAGGCGATCGGCCTCGGACTGGCTGCGGAGATTGGTAAAGCCCATCATCAAGCCACGCCGCCCGGGCGCACCGTGCCGCCACGCGGTCAGCGAATCCTCGATGATCCACGCCCCCTGCTCACCGGCCCGGTCGAGCAGTTCGACGCGCCGTTGCAGTGTCAGTGCGACGCCGGTCGGGCTCTGATGCGAAGGCGTCACCACGGCCAGGCGCGCCTTCGGAAAGTGCTGACGCCCAAATTCTGACTTCTTCGGCAACCTCCGCGCTGCGTAGCAGCGCCATCGCGTGCTGGTAAAACTCTTGGCCCACCTCGGTCATGGCGAACTGGCGCGATGTCCGGTTGATGAGTCGAACGCCCGGCGAGCGTGAAACGGCGCCCAACGGCCGAAAAACTTGATGAAGTGGCGCGCGGCCTCCGGATTGTAAAGAAACAGAGTCCATCAGCCGCACTGGCAGAAGATGCGCCAATCTCACGGTAAGTACTTCAGCAGCCTGCTAGAGGACAATACCGTGCTCTGCCGCTGGCTCGGGAACATCGCTCTTCTCGCCAAGCATATCCATGAGTTCGCGTTCAATCTTCCGGCAGATCTGTGCCATGGGCACGTCATTGGCGTTTCCTTCGAACGGGTTCTCCGTGCTTTCGCCAACCTGCTCCAGCGCGAGGTACATCCACGAGATCATAGTGCTGAATGGAATGACCAGCCAGATCATGTTGCCATGCATGAAGCCTGAAACGCTGGCATTGATCTTTTCGAATTCCGTAAGAATGCCAAAAGGCAGCAGCAGACAAAAAGTACGGACAAAGAGCTTATTGATGACCGCATATTGCCTGGGATACGGATAGTCCTTGATAC
>NZ_JBFTNE010000235.1:0-1868 GCF_056397325.1 Cupriavidus sp. 05N39 | reverse complement strand
CATCAGGGGCGATGGTGTTACGGCAAAACGCCCATGCGCACCTTCCTCGACTCGCTGGAACTCGCCAAGGAGAAACTGATCCCGCATTGAGTCGCGCTTCTCGATTCAACAGCCCGACTATCTGTCAGATCGAGTCCCAGCTAATACACGTCAGGCGCTTTGGCGCGCGCCATAAAAGACGCCGCGCTGGGGCAACGACAGTGCCGACGCCTGTAGATGCGTTGCTCAAGAGCTGCTCTACGCCATCCAGTTCCGATTCGCGAGTGTCGGAGGCCCCTTCGGGAAATCCGGAACCGGACACTCGCGGTCGGTCATTTTCGTGGAAGCAGACTGACCGCTGTGGCCTGCGGATTCAACCGGTCAACGCAACAGCTTGATGGAATCGTTCAGCCGGTGTATCGAAGTTTAGTGTTTTGCGTGGGCGTTCGTTGAGTCTTCTGGCTATGGCGTTGAGCTTGGCTTGCGAGTAGCCCGAGAGATCGGTGCCTTTCGGGAAGTACTGTCTCAACAGGCCATTCGTGCTCTGGGTCATCTCCTTTCTTGGCACCTCCAGGCTTAGCCGATCTGTCCCCGTTAAAGAGTTCTGACCGGGGTACATCACCGCGACGTGAATACCTGGTCGCTGCGGCGGGACAGAGGGCGGTCGGACCGGGGCGCGCTTCGTCGTGGCGTGTTCTCATACCAATTGTCACGTTAGTTCAGAAACGCTTCGAATGGCCGAGTCACGCCCTGAGGTGGTCGGCCAAGGTCCTCGCCACAGTCGGCCACTCCCCAGCCATCAGCGGTCATTCACGTAACCGCAAACAGGCACTACACTCTGTTTGTCCCCACGCCGCGTTGCCTGCTGCGAGGGATCGTCTGACGATAGGCATCCGTTGTTCATCGCGTGTATCTCCCTCGGTATAGTGCCGCAGACGTCGCTGCAGGCCGGCCTCGAACGATTACTCACTTGGGGAATGCATGAAAACGCCGAACTCCAACTCCCATGCCGCTCCGTTTGACGGTCCGAACGTCGATCACTTTCGCTTCCACCGACCTCACGAACATCTTGCCGCGGCGTTTGGCAACGACAGGTTCGCGCTCAAGGCCGAAGCCTTCGCACGTTTTTTTGGGACGCCCGTTTTTTTAGGGGCACAGACGGTAATCGTCGCCATCTGGATTGGGGTGAACGCCCTCGGCTTCACCAGGTTCGACGTTTACCCATTCATTCTCCTTAATCTGGCATTCAGTCTCCAAGCAGCTTATGCCGCGCCGCTCATTTTGCTTGCTCAGACGCGACAGGCAGCGCGAGACAACGCGCACGCCGAGGCTGACGCGCAACACAGGGAGGCCCTTGCTGTCGCTAACGAGCAGCGGCAGGCAATTTCCGCGCAAACCGCGGCACAACTGCTGGAGTTGTTGCAGCGGAATACGGAACTGACCGAACTTACCCAAAAATTAACTGAGCGGGTCGAAACGCTGACCATCGAGTTGCACGAGAAGCTCTTGCAAAAGGACTCAAAATGATAACCCGGCTCCCTGCCCATCAAGGTCGAGGTGGATGTTGGTGAGGTATCCCCTAGATGCGAGTGAGCGTTCGATCGAGGTGGCGAGAGGGCACTCCGGGTCGGCTACTGCTGTCCGCGCTACACGGCCGTTCCACAGCCAGTTTCGGCCATTCGCGCCGGCCTGCGCCAACGGCTGAAGTTCGGTGCCAGAGCCGCCATTCGTGCATTCTAAACACAGCGTCTTAAATAATGGTTCATCCGACTTTCGTGTGGGTCAGCGCAGCTGGATGTAGGTTGAGACCACCGCAGTGGAAGTAGACGGCGATCTTAAAGTGGTCCGGATTGCGATAGCCGCAGGCTCGCTTCTGCACAGTGGCGATC
>NZ_JBFTNE010000234.1:0-1876 GCF_056397325.1 Cupriavidus sp. 05N39 | reverse complement strand
GAGATTTACCATGTCCAATCACTGGCTCCTGCCTGAAAACATCGCCGACGTGCTGCCGTCGGAGGCCCGCAAGATCGAGGAACTGCGCCGCCGCATGCTGGACCTGTTCCGCACCTACGGCTACGAACTGGTCATGCCGCCGATGCTGGAATACCTGGAATCGCTGCTCACCGGGACCGGGCACGACCTGGACCTGCGCACTCTCAAGCTGGTCGACCAGCTCTCCGGCCGCACCATGGGGCTGCGCGCCGACATCACGCCCCAGGTGGCCCGCATCGATGCCCACTTGCTGAACCGCTCCGGCGTGACCCGGCTTTGCTACGCCGGCAATGTGCTGCACGCCCGCCCGGCAGGTTTTCGTGCAACCCGCGAGCCGATCCAGGTCGGTGCGGAAATCTACGGCCATGCCGGCCTGGAAGCCGACGTAGAGATCCAGGCCCTGATGCTGGCTGCGCTGCAGGTGGCGGGACTGACGGAAATCCGCCTGGACCTGTGCCACGCGGGCATCCTGGAAGCGCTGCTGGACGGCCTGCCGTCGAGCCGGAAGATCGAGGACGCGCTGTTCGCAGCGCTGGAAACCAAGGACGTATCGGCGCTGCGCGAACTGACCGAAGGCATGCCGCAGGCCGAGCGCGACGCGCTGCTGGCCTTGCCGACGCTGTACGGTGGCGTGGAGGTGATCGAGCGCGCCCGTGCCACGTTGCCGGCAAGCCCGGCAATCGGCCGCGCGCTGGACGAACTGGCAGCCCTGGCCGCGGAAGTCCGCGGCGCGAGTGTCAATATCGATCTTTCCGACTTGCGCGGATATCACTACCACAGCGGTGTGATGTTTACGGCCTATGTGGCCGGCCTGCCCAATTACGTGGCGCGCGGGGGCCGCTATGACAAGGTGGGTGAAGCCTTCGGTCGCGCGCGGCCGGCGACCGGTTTTTCGCTCGATTTGCGCGAGGTTGCCTCGCTGTCGCCGCTGGAAGTGCGTGCTTTTGCCATCTTTGCGCCGTGGGATGCGGATCCCGCCCTGCGCACGGCGATCACGGCGCTGCGCGAGGCCGGCGAGATCGTGATCCAGTCCCTGCCGGGCCACACGCACCAGCTCGACGAGTTCAACTGCGACCGCCAACTGGTGCGCCAGGATGGCGCATGGACGGTGATTCCGCGCAGCGCCGGGACCTGAGCGCAAGCGCCAGGGCACGGAATTCCCCCGCGTTGCAGGCCGATCTCCCCAAAATCGGGGAGTTGACCTGCAACGAGAGTAAAATACGTTTTTAACCCACTGACCAAAATCAACATGTCCGCTTCTGCAGTAAGCCAGGGACGCAATGTCGTCGTGATCGGCACCCAATGGGGTGACGAAGGYAAAGGGAAAATCGTCGATTGGCTTACCGATCATGCAAAGGGCGTGGTGCGGTTCCAGGGCGGCCACAACGCTGGCCATACGCTCATCATCGGCGGCAAGAAGACCATCCTGCGCCTGATCCCTTCGGGCATCATGCGCGCCGGCACGATTTGCTACATCGGCAACGGTGTCGTGCTGTCGCCCGAGGCGCTCTTTCGTGAAATCGAGGAACTGGAAAGCGCCGGCCTGCAGGTGCAGAACCGCCTGCGCATTTCCGAAGCGACCACGCTGATCCTGCCGTATCACGTCGCCATCGACAAAGCCCGCGAGGCGCGCCGTGGCGCCGACAAGATCGGCACCACCGGCCGTGGTATCGGTCCGGCCTATGAGGACAAGGTTGCCCGCCGCGCGCTGCGCGTGCAGGACCTGTTCGATCCGAAGGCGTTCGCCGAGAAGCTGCGCGAGAACCTCGACCTGCATAACTTCATGCTGACCCAGTACCTGGGCGCCGAAGCAGTCGACTTCCAGACGACGCTGGAC
>NZ_JBFTNE010000233.1:0-2008 GCF_056397325.1 Cupriavidus sp. 05N39 | reverse complement strand
GGCAAATCCCCCAACGCCTCCCGCACCATCTTCAACTCCGCCCCCGGCGCCCCAAAATGCGGCCCGCCCCTCCCCGAGCAACTGATATACAGCGCCCCCAGGGCATGGCCAGCCGCGCCGCTCTCCAGTTCAGCCCGTATCTCGGTAGCCACGCGCACCAGATCCGCCCGCGCCGCGGCGGGATTGCGCGTGCAGAACGCCAGCCGCATTCCGTCCTCCACCACATCCGCCAGCGCCAGCACCCCATGCTGCATGTCCACGCCGAGCACATGCCGCACCAGCGTTTCCACGCCGAACCTGCCGGGCACGCTGGGTGCATCGTCGCCCCCGGTGCTCAGGCCCACCAGCGTGGCGGACAGTACGCTGGACAAGGTTTCCTCCGGCACATCGCCGCCCAGCCCCAGGTCTTTCAGGACGCAGTCGAGCGCGGGTTCGCCGTCCAGTTCGAACAGCAGGTTATGCGCGGCACGGGTGACGATACGCACCGGCCCGATCGGCTTGCAGCCCTGCGTCACCCGCGAGATCAGGCCGATCCCGGCGTCGAACAGCACACCCGACAACCCGCCGGAGAAGACACCGTCGGCGATGTGCAGGGTGCGGTTGCGCGCCGATGACAGGCCGCCAAACAGGTAGCCGGTGGCGGTGCGCTCGCTCAGTTCGTGCAGCAGGTCCTGGACATCCGGCGTGCTGCCTTCGGCATGCACCAGCGCGGTATGGGGCACGAAGGCGGAGGAGGCGGGGGGCAGCGGCTGCAGCCCGGAGAACAGCCTGAACGCGGTGGGCGGCAACGACGCCGCCATCAGCACCATGGCGGGCTCGTCGATGTACTCGACGCCGCCCGCGCAGACGCCCACGCCGGCCGTACCTACCCAGGCCACGCCTGGCCAGTGTTCCCGCAGCGCGGTGAGTATGTCCTCGGCCGACGGCGCGTAATAGTCGCTGAGGTAACACCACCCGAGCGTGAGCGCGGCGCCGCCGCCCGGCGCTGCCTGGCGGGCCGCCAGTTGCGCGTCAAGTTGCGTCCGGCACTGGGCCAGCGCCTCCCGCCAGTCGTCATGGGCTGCGTGAGCATGGATGAAAGAAGCATCGGACATGGTCGCTCCGCGGCCAGGCCGGCAAGCTGCCGGGCCTCGGCCTGCAAGATGTGTTCTGGCCTATACCGGCAAGGCCAGGTCGGCAATCACCGCGGCCAGGAAGCGCGCGGCTTCGCCGCCCGTGACCACCCGGTGATCGAAGGTAAGGCTGAGCGGCAGGATGCGGTGCACCGCAGGCACGCCGCCGGATGCCACCACCGCGTCGTGGATGCGGCCGGCGCCAAGAATGGCCACCGTTGGCGGCACCACGATGGGCGCCGCGTACTTGCCGGCGATCATGCCGAAGTTGGACAGCGTGATGGTGTTGCCGCGCATTTCCTCGGGCGCGATCTTGCGCGCGCGCACGTCCGCGCGCATGCGGTCCAGGCCGCGCCGCAGGTCGGCCGCGTCGCGGTTGCCGGTGTCGCGCAGCACCGGCACGAACAGGCCTTCGGGCAGGTCTACCGCGATGCCTACGTCGATCCGCTTCGGGACATGGCGGCGGCCGGTCTGGCTTTCGTACCAGGCATTGAGGCCGGGTTCGGCGCGGCATCCGGCGACCAGCGCGCGCACCAGCCGGATCGTGGTGTCGGTGCCGGGCGCCCAGGCGTGGATGTCGGCATCGTCGATCACGGTCGCCGCCGCGACCTCGCTTTGCGCGCGCGCCATGTTCTGCGCCATCGCGCGCCGCACGCCGCGCAAGACTTCCGGCGGCCCCAGGTCCGCCAGCGTCGCGGCCACGCGCCGCACGTCGGCGGCGGTGATGACGCCATCCGCGCCGGAAGGGGTGATCATCGCCAGGTCCACGTCGAGTTGCCGCGCCAGGGCGCGCACGGCTGGCACTGCCCGCACCGCGCCGCCGCCGCGGCCCAGGGCCGCGCCAGGGCGCGCACGGCTGGCACTGCCCGCACCGCGCCGCCGCCGCGGCCCAGGGC
>NZ_JBFTNE010000232.1:0-2149 GCF_056397325.1 Cupriavidus sp. 05N39 | reverse complement strand
ATAAGAAAGAAGTGGTTTCCTGTAATTGCGAAAACTAAACTGGTGCAATCTATATCGGGAATATCGATTCAATTTATTTTCGGCTTGTTAAAGTCAACTCCATTTGGTCTGATACTTGGCCAAACTATATCGAGCGGCGCGGGGACAACGAGCGTGGGACTCCATCTATGGCGGTCAGATCGGGGCAGCTTTAGAGGGGTTGGGTTGTCGAGAATGCTGACCGTTTTAAAAAGATATAGTAGCTATCCAAAATTCTCAGCATTCGAGGTGTTGGTAAATACGGCGGCAATACAGATTCCGATTATATTAATCGGTGCCGCTGTCGCTAGTAATGAGGTTGGGTACCTTTTGCTTGGTATGAAGGCGATGCAAATACCTGTCAGCCTTGTAGGAGGGGCGGTTTCTCAAGTATATTTGGCCAACGCGATTGCAGAGTATAGAAATAATACCCTGGATATATTCACTGGAAGGATTGTTCAGGGATTAGTAAGAATTGGTGTTGGCCCAATTTTATTTGCGGGAATGGTTGCGGAAAAAGCATTTCCCCTGTTGTTCGGAGATGGTTGGCAGCGCGCAGGATCCCTCGTTGCCTGGATGACCCCGTGGTTCATCGCTCAACTGGTTGCGTCCCCGATCTCTATGGTAATGCACGTCAGGGAAAAACAGCGCGAGATGTTGATCTTGACTACAAGCGGTCTCGTACTGAGGGTCGGATTTGTTGTAGCCGTGCTTAAGCTTTCGCCAAACTATGCATCGGAAGCATATGCGATATCGAGTGCGCTTTTTTACCTCGTATGCTATTTCATATTTTCGAAGACTGCCGGTTTAGGAACAAATGCCAATGCTGCGATAGCGAAGTCGCTTATAAAGTCGATTTCTTTGTGGGGCGCATTAGGCGGAGCTTGCCTGCTTATGATTTGGGGGGTGAATAAATGATCATCGGCTTGATTAAGAGACTGGGATTCGTAACTAGACCCATGGCCAAGATCGTTTTTTCTGCATTTTTCGACAAAAAGTATTTGATCGGCAGACATTTTGATAGTGGCTATATCGGATATTACTGGGCAATTAAGTCAATTTGGCACGGTAGCGTACTGCGGCTCGGGGCGAGAATGYCTTGGCCAACTGCGCTTGGTTGTCGTATATCAAATGCGAAGAATATTGAATTTCATCCGGATGATCTGAATATATTTCAGTCGTCCGGAACCTATTTTCAAAACTTTTCCGGAAAGATTTATTTGGGAAAGGGATGCTATATTGCGCCAAATGTCGGAATTATTACGGCGAATCATCGAATTGATGCGCTAGACGAACATACAGAAGGCCGTGATGTGAAAATTGGCTCCGCGTGCTGGCTTGGAATGAACTCAATAATTTTGCCGGGCGTGGAGCTCGGCCACAATACCATTGTTGGGGCCGGATCTGTTGTAACAAAGAGTTTTCCGGAGGGAAACGTAATTATCGGCGGTGTTCCGGCCGTTCTAATTAAGAAGATCGGTCGACCAGGATCGCAGTGACAGTGGTGTCAAGCAGTTGGGGGCGGCTGCCGCGATTCGACCAGGTGACTCTCAAATAATGAAGTTCTATGCAACATATTCACATAATTGCGCTGCTGATTTTTGCTTTTGTGGTTTGTCACCAACCTCTTGGCCAACTCCGTTTTAAGAGAAGCGGAAATCCCTTGATGTTGGTTGTGCTGATCTACATTATTAGCGGGATATCTTCATATTTCGTGGGCGAAGAGGTAATGCCTACTTTCGATTTTTCCGCACACAAATATTACTATTACTTTGCATACACGTTTTTCTCGATCCTGGTACTGATGCCAATCTATTTCCTAAGGGGATACAGGTTGACGGGTATCTCACTGAGAGCAGGGAGATCTTTAAGATTGACCTACATCATCGCAAGTATTGGAATCTGGTTTTCACTCGCTTATCAACTTCCATATGCTGTATTGGCTATGTCGATGGGAGCCAAGACAGTTAGAGACGGGCTAAATGTGGAGAGTGTGAGCGTTTTGCCGGTCAGCTACCTTACAACACTGGCGGTTGGGATATCAAGTTTCTACGTGATATTTATAGTCATGTTCTACATGGCAATTGTAAAGAGAATGGGATTTTATTACAAAATTTCAATGCTGGCTGGA
>NZ_JBFTNE010000231.1:0-2194 GCF_056397325.1 Cupriavidus sp. 05N39 | reverse complement strand
CAGGCCCATGTCCAGGCCGCTGGTGGCGTCGAAGCTGACGTTGAGCACGATTTCGTTGTTCTTGACGAACTCGCGCGGCACGCTGGTGTTGGCGTCGACGAAGACGGCGATATACGGCGTGAAGCCGTTGTCCGTGCACCACTCGTAAATGGCACGGATCAGGTAGGGCTTGGTGGAGGTTTCAGGCATTGTGCTTCCAGTGGCGCAGTCCGGTGGCCCGAAGCGGTTGGCTTCGGGCCGGGCCGGTTTAGCGGCGCATCACCTTTTCGGACGGGGTGAGCGCTTCGATGTAGGCCGGGCGGCTGAAAATGCGCTCGGCGTACTTGAGCAGCGGTGCGGCGTTCTTCGACAGTTCGATGCCGTAATGGTCCAGGCGCCACAGCAGCGGAGCGATGGCGACGTCGAGCATCGAGAACTCTTCGCCGAGCATGTACTTGTTCTTGACGAAGATCGGCGCGAGCTGGGTCAGGCGGTCGCGGATGGCGGCCCGGGCGCGCTCGTGGTTCTTCTCGGCGGCCTTGCCCTTTTCGTTTTCGAGCGCGTAGACGTGCGTGAACAGTTCCTTTTCGAAGTTGAACAGGAACAGGCGCGCACGGGCACGCTGCACCGGATCAGCCGGCATCAGCTGCGGGTRCGGGAAACGCTCGTCGATGTACTCGTTGATGATGTTCGATTCGTACAGAATCAGGTCGCGCTCGACCAGGATGGGCACCTGGCCGTAGGGGTTCATCACCGAAATGTCTTCCGGCTTGTTGAACAGGTCGACGTCACGGATCTCGAAATCCATGCCCTTTTCGAACAGGACGAGGCGGCAACGCTGGGAGAACGGGCAGGTGGTGCCCGAATACAACACCATCATGGTTGGATTCCTTTGATGCGGGGTCGATTGACTGGATCGGTATTCTGGCAGAACCGATATGTAGAAAGCAAATTAGAGATGCATGGGGCACATATAAACATGAGCCCGACAGGTTTAAGCGCACTTTGAGGCACATTGCGCCCATCAACCCCGTCTCGGCATCCAAAGCAAAAAGGGCCGGGGCGGTGTTGCTCTTGGCGCAACGTCCGCTCCAGCCCCATTCCCATCGAACCGTCAGGCTTTCCGGGCTTTACCGCGAATTACTTGATGTCCTTCCAGTACGAGGCGTTCAGGCGCCAGGCGAAGACGGTGAACACACCCAGGAACATCAGCACCCAGACGCCCAGGCGCTTGCGCTGGTTCTGGGCCGGCTCGGCCATCCAGTCCAGGAACCCGACCAGGTCGGTCACGGCCTGGTCGTACTCGAGCGTGCTCATCTTGCCCGGCGTGACCTGCTCGAAACCGGCGAATTTGTGGACCTTCTCGCCATGCTCTTCGGCTTCGACGAACTTGGCGGTGCGCTGGCCTTGCAGTTCCCACAGCACGTGCGGCATGCCGACGCTCGGGAACACCAGGTTGTTCCAGCCCGTGGCGCGGTTGTCGTCACGGTAGAAGGTACGCAGGTAGGTGTACAGCCAGTCGTCGCCGCGGGCGCGGGCGATCACCGACAGGTCCGGCGGCTGGGCGCCGAAGAAGGCCTTGGCTTCCTTCGGCTGCATGGCGATGGTCATCATGTCGCCGACCTTGTCGCCAGAGAACAGCAGGTTCTGGCGAATCTGGTCGTCGGTCAGGCCGATGTCCTTGAGGCGGTTGTACCGCATCATCGACGCGCCATGACAGTTCAGGCAGTAGTTGACGAACAGCTTGGCGCCGCGCTGCAGCGAGGAGAGATCGCTGGTCTGCACGGGCGCCGGCTCGAGGGGGTAGCCCCCTTCGCTGGCCATGGCGGGCGCGGCGGCAAAGCAGGCGCCGGCCAGCGCGAGAATCGAAAGCAGCTTTTTCATCTTGTGTCCTTGTGCTCTTGTCGGGTTTCGTCCGGGCTCAGTGCGGGTGGAACGTCACGCGTTCCGGCACTTGCTTGAACTGGCCGACACGGCTCCACAGCGGCATGGTCAGGAAGAAGGCGAAGTACAGCAGGGTACCCAGCTGCGACACCTTTTCACCCACCGGCGACGGGGGCTGTACGCCCAGGTAGCCGAGCACGATGAACACCACCACGAAAACGACGAGGATGCTCTTGTGGAAGGACGGGCGATAGCGGATCGACTTCACCGGCGAGTGGTCGAGCCACGGCAGGAAGAACAGGATCACCACCGAGCCGCCCATCACCAGCAC
>NZ_JBFTNE010000230.1:0-2334 GCF_056397325.1 Cupriavidus sp. 05N39 | reverse complement strand
CACACCGGAAAGGTGCGAGAGCCCAGGCGATTTGGTATGCTGTGCATGCCGGTTTCCTTTGACTCGCAACGTTAATGGGATATCCAACCGGTCACGGCCTCGGAGTGCGTCCAACACTCGCGGGGCCTTTCCATTTCTGGTGTCCAGGGGCGCGCGAGTCAGGCATCCACACACACTCACGCACCAGCGACCGAACCAGAAACAAAACATCTGACCTGCGCAAACTATGCCGGATATGACACTCCTGCGCAAGAAAGTTGTATTTCGCGTTACTTGTTACGGCAATTCAAAGGCTCGTTGACATAACAGCCATGAGGTCAACTAAGGCCCAAAAAAGGCGGCTTGCAGAGCGCGAGGGAGGCCGACAAAGAGAAAAGGGCGGTAGCCGCAAAGCCCCGCCCCTGGTGATCGCCCATCCTAGGCTTGCATGGGGGCTAAAGCGCCCCCATACCCCGCAACCATTTACCGTGGTGCATAGCCCTTATCGGCCAGCGCCCGCGCCACCTGGTCGACCGCGGCCCGGATCATGTACGCCTCCTCATCATCCACCGCGCAGGCCCGGAAATCCGACCAGGTCACGCGCTTGACGAACTGCGCCAACGCCATCGCTTGAGCATCTACCAGCTCGAGCTGAACAGTTACTGTTTCCATCTGTCATCTCCTACTGTTTCGGCCAGTCCACCGGCACCAGGTCATCAAACGGAATCTCGTAGTGAACCTGTCGCCCGTCCTGCGGCAGCAAGACATCTGCGACCGCGCCACCCTCGGAAGTCTGGATCGCGTACAGCGTCCCAATCGTGCCCGCTGGCCACGTCCTGCAAAGCTTTGGCAGTCTGTGCATAAAGGGCTTCAGGAGCTTCACCTCTTTGCCCAATTTCGTCACGCCCCAGACCGGCACATTGCCGTACAGCTTGACGATTTTCTTCGTCTCGATTTCCAACTGACACCACACCGCATGTTTCGTCATCATGGCCCCTCAGAGAGATTGATTCGATATACCCCGTAGCAACTTCCCACCCCTGTTTTTCCGCAAGCTCCAGAACAATTGCGCGCCCTTCGTGCCGAAGTATTGCCCGCCACTGTTCCAGAGAAATCGAGCCCAGGAGCACAGCCTGATCGTCTTGTTTGTTGGCCAGCTCTTCATCCGTCATCTCCCCGATCGCGAACCGTTTTTTGAGGCCCGCTGACCAGTGCAATTGGCGCTTGCCTTTGAAGACCTTGGCGAACTCCGCAAAGAGTGCCCCGGCCTGTTTGTCACCATCGGCCAGGTAGGCCCGCAGGAAGTCGAAAGGCGTCTCACCATCCCGCGCTTTCTTGATGTGGCCCTTCGTCATTTCCGATTCGAGACCCCACTTGGAGGCATAGGCTGCTGCCTTACTGCCATCGTCCAGGCGAACGCCATGAGCGGCGCTAGGAGCCTTCAAACCGGCCTTCAGGCAAGCAGACACCCACCGGTCAAACAAACGCACCTGGAGGGCCGCCAGATCGAGCCCAGAGGCCACGAAGAGCAGGACGTGATAGTGCGGGTGCCAACCGTTGTTGATCGCACGCTTACGCCCGTGCGTGACCTCGAGCGCCCGCACCTGGCCGATGCAGGCCATATCATCGAAGACCTTCCGCGATGCCCGGTCCGTGTTGAGGTAGTTCAGCGCCTTGGCCTGACCCGCCAGGACTAACGCCAGGTCATCACCCAGGTAGTGGGGGGTGGTGTAGGTAGCAAGCAACACGTGGCCGCCCTGCGCCTGGTGCAAAGCGATAGCCGCCTGCAGCTCGACCCGCCGGCGCTCGCTGATCTTGGCCGCACAGACCGGGCAGCCCCAGACCGACCCGCAGGTCTGCAGACCCTTGTAGCTGCAGCTCTTGTGCTCCCTGGACTTCAGGACCTGGATCTCCCGACCCTTCGCCCGCAGGCGCAGGCACTTGGCCGTCCTGGACTCCGGGAGGAGGCGCCGAGCCGCCGCCTGGAGGGCAAAGCGCTCGAACCTAGATCCCGCCGCATCCCTTGCTACGCCTAGGATTTCGCCGGTTTCCGGGTCCACATCTGGGTGAGCGGCAGAATATTTCGCATTACTACCAAGGGCGACCAGGTCGGCCGCTCCCGCGTGCTCATCCTTGCGCGCGCGTGCGCGGCCAGCCGACAGGGTTCCAGGGGGGGGTGACTTGAAAGTTTTTGCCGTCATGCCCTCACACCGGAAAGGTGCGAGAGCCCAGGCGATTTGGTATGCTGTGCATGCCGGTTTCCTTTGACTCGCAACGTTAATGGGATATCCAACCGGTCACGGCCTCGGAGTGCGTCCAACACTCGCGGGGCCTTTCCATTTCTGGTGTCCAGGG
>NZ_JBFTNE010000229.1:0-2367 GCF_056397325.1 Cupriavidus sp. 05N39 | reverse complement strand
GATCGCCACTGTGCAGAAGCGAGCCTGCGGCTATCGCAATCCGGACCACTTTAAGATCGCCGTCTACTTCCACTGCGGTGGTCTCAACCTACATCCAGCTGCGCTGACCCACACGAAAGTCGGATGAACCAAAATAACAAACAGATCTTTCATAACCAAAAGTAGTAGTTTCTTCGCGAACGCCGGGCGCATCCATGGGCTTGGGAGGCTCGTTAGGCTCTGGCGCCAACGAGAAGCCGGCATTGGCCGAGAACACGAGCAGGATTTCCTGGCGAGTTAGCGGCCGCCCTACATCACGGCTTGGATAGCAGCCGGCCGACCATGGCGTTGACAGCGCTCAATTGCGCCCCCGATTTCAGCGCGTAATCAGATCCGGTATAACCGAACCAGTCCCAGCAGCCTTGCGGATTAAATGGAACCGTAGACGCATTCACTTGCGGATACAGCACAAGGATGTTGTTTGTGTCCGCCCAATAGTTGTAGTTCGTCTTCGCATAGAAATCATTGCCGACCACGGCTTCGGACTGCTTGCACCCATGGAATGCCACGTGGACTTTGCACGGTGCTCCCTGAGCGCATGAACTCGGCACATAAACGAAGCCCGTATCCGCCATGCCTGTCGCGGTCGTCGCGAACTCCCGCTGGTCGAACGGCACGATTCTTCCTGACAAACTCTTCGCCGGCGGGTTCAGCGTGCCGTAGATCTGCTGCAGCAACGCGCCAGCCTGATCGTACCCTCGCTTGCCGACCGCGCAGTGACTGATGTATGGAGATGCGTTATCGGAACACACGTTGCCGAACGCCGGTGTGATGAATGCATGGCCGGCTGCCACGTTATTCACATACTGCAGGCTAGACGCAGGAACGCCGGCCTCCTTGAAGAACGACACTGTCGCGTCGACAGCCTGCTGGTAGACAACGGTATCCTTCGTTCCGCTAAATACATAGACCCGGGCCTTCTGCAAATTCGCTAGCGGGTCGATCTGACCGAGCGACGCAAAACCCGTTGCGGCGGCTACCATCAGTGCAGGATTCGGCGGCACGAACGGCACCTGCCCCATGCAGATCGTTGTGTTGAGGATGTTCCCAGCCGCACAATAATACGGCCCACCCGCTACCACACCGGCACCGGCGACAGAACCTGAGTATGCGACCTGATACTGGACCGCCATGAAGGCGCCCGACGACAGGCCGGAAACTGAGGTCTGCGATAGGTCGCCGGCATAAGATGGCAGCGCATCGGCGGCCAGCGCAGTATGAGGAAGAGCTGCGAGTGCAAAGGCAACAATGGTAAGAGTGCGAAGCAATTTCATTACGGTAGCTCCTGTGGCACAACGATCAAAACAAAATTGGACTAAAGGAAAGCACGGGCCGGAAAACCCATTGCCCTTCGGGGCAGGCGAATCGAAAGGAGCGGGGCCTCGCATACGCGGAAGTGCTTCAAACTCGCTGCGCTGTGGATCCGCGATAGGGCAGYCGGCTTCGACTTTTGACGTCGCAACATCACAACTAAATGCCGTGCCAGCATCGTCGAATTCCGATAGACCGTTTTGGTCAATGCACTGCTTTTGTGCGTTCAACACAACGGGCTGCAGTGTTTCTAGGGCGCCATACACGAGTGCTTGGTCTTGTGCTGTGCAACATTATCGGCGTTTCAAAAGAGTTTCGATCTTTTATTTATGCGTGCGTGCGGTATTTGCAACGGTGTCGCCTGGTTGTCATGAGGGACGCCTATGAGCTGATTGCTAACTTCTTGCTCATGAATTTAATATTAATTAAATCTGCTTTAATTTATATTAAATGAAATTTCATGGATTAATATAGCTGTCCCAGCCACTTCCACCATGCGGGGGCGCAAGCCGTGCATGCCTTGGCGTAGGTGGCGTCCAGGCGCGCTGCCGGCCTATGGCGCTGCATGCCTGGTGATGGTGATCACCGGATTACCAATCCGCAACCGATGCATCGCCCAAGTGATGGGAGTGACGATGGCGACCGACAGTGTGGGGAGGCGCAGAAGGTGTAACGGATGGGTGGGTGGCGCAGGAGCGCGTGAAGGCCGAAATGGCGGCTGCGCTTCGGCGGGCATTGTCAACTTAACGCAACCGGATGATGGGCTCCCAATTGCGCTAGTGCGCGCCGGAGCATTGTGTCCGCTGGCCGTGGAACCCGCGGGGTTTCCGCGAAGCGAGGGGGCGCATGCCGTTCAGACCTTGGCGTGGGTGGCGGCCCATTGCGACGGGTTGACGTCGATGCTCAGCGGGCCGAAGCCGGAGCCGATCACGCCGACGTTGTTGAGCGTGTTCACGTTGATGCTTTGCAGCTGGGCGATGTTCTGGTTCTGGGCGATGTTCTGGTTGACGTTGACAT
>NZ_JBFTNE010000228.1:0-2466 GCF_056397325.1 Cupriavidus sp. 05N39 | reverse complement strand
GAACACGCCGACACGCCCGAGCTGCAGCAGCGCTGCCTGAAAATCTGCGAGATCGGCGCACAGATGCGCCTGCTCTACACCACCGCGCTCTATCACGACTACGTCGCCCAGGAGATCTCCCTGCCTGAACTGGGCATGGCCGCCTGAGCGCGTCCCTGGACGGAAAAGCAGCATCGCATTGGAAATGGACGGCCCCGCCCGGGGCCCGACCGGATAAAGGCTTGGACATCATGGCAGTGGCAAAGACAGACGAATTCACCAACTACATCAACGGCGAGTGGTCGAAGAGCGCCAGCGGCCGCACTTTCGACAACGTCAACCCGGCCGATACCGGCGACATCGTGGGCCGCTTCCAGGCCTCGACGGCGCAAGACGCGCAGGCCGCCGTGGCCGCCGCCGCGGCCGCGTTCGACGCGTGGAAGAAAACCCCGATCACCAAGCGCGCCAGGATCCTCAACAGCGCCGCCGATTACCTCGAAGCGCACGCCGACCAGATTGCCGAGGAACTCACGCGCGAAGAGGGCAAGGCGCTCAACCTGAGCAAGGACGAAGTCCTGCGCTCGGCGCAGACCATCCGCTTCTACGCGGTGGAGGGGCAGTCGTTCTCGGGTGAGACCTATCCCCAGGACGATCCCGACATGATCGTCTACAGCCAGCGCGAGCCGCTGGGCGTGGTGACCGTGATCTCGCCGTGGAATTTCCCGGTCTCGATTCCGGCGCGCAAGATTGCGCCGGCGCTGATCGCCGGCAACACGGTGGTGTTCAAGCCCTCGTCGGATGCGCCGCTGAGCGGCTACCGGCTGGCGCAGGCTTTTGTCGAAGCCGGCATCCCCAAGGGCGTGCTCAACTTCATTACCGGCCGTGCCGGCGACGTGGGCGCGGCGATCACCGAAGCACCGGCGGTGCGCGCGATTTCCTTTACGGGCTCCACCGCGGCTGGCCAGCACATCCATCGCTCGGTGTCGCTGAGCACGCGCACGCAGATGGAGCTCGGCGGCAAGAACCCGCTGATCGTGATGGAAGACGCCGATCTGGACCGCGCCGTGGATCTCACCATCAAGGGCGGCCTGTCGCTGAGCGGACAAGCCTGCACCGGCACCAGCCGCGTGCTGGTCATGGCATCGGTCAAGGCAGCCTTTACCGAGAAGCTGCTGGCCAAGGTCAGGACGCTGAAGATCGGCAGCGGCGTGACGCCTGGCATGGACGTCGGCCCGCTCGCCACGCGCAAGCAACTGGAAACCGTGCTCGGCTTTGTCGAGGCCGGCAAGGCCGAAGCCACGCACCTGTGCGGCGGCGACCGCCTGGGCGGCGAGCAATACGACAAGGGCTTCTATGTCTCGCCGGCGATCTTCACCGACGTCACGCAGCAGATGCGCATTGCCCGGGAGGAAATCTTCGGGCCGGTGATCGCCATCATCGAAGCCAGCAGCTACGCCGATGCCATTGCCAAGGCAAACGACACTGAATACGGTTTGTCGGCCGCCATCGTGACCAGCAACCCGCGTTATGCGCATGACTTCGCGCACGACATCCAGTCGGGCACGGTCAAGATCAACCGCACCACTACCGGCAACCTGATCAACGCGCCGTTCGGCGGGCTCAAGCAATCCAGCACCTCCACGTTCCGCGAGTCGGGCCGGGCAGGGCTGGAGTTCTACACGCAAATCAAGACCGTCTACCGCGGCTGCTGAACCAGCGCGCCCGCAAACCAACCGGCATTCACGCAGCATTCACGCATCAAGCAGGAGCAGGACATGAGAAAAGCCATCAAGCTGGAACTGAAGGAAGCCCGTCACATGGTGGCGGCAGCCATCCGCAAGTCCGAGGAAATCGGCGTACTGGAATCGATCTGCGTGGTCGACGACGGCGGCTACCCGCTGGTGCTGGAGCGCATGGACGGCGCACGCATCACCGGCCCGCAGATCGCCTGGAACAAGGCCTTCACGGCCGCCGGTCACAAGCGCTCGACCCACCTGTTCAACCAGGCGCCGAACGGCCCCGCGCTGCCGGGCAATGAAGCCTTCGGCATCCAGTGGAGCTTCGAGGGCAAGTTCGCGGTATTCGTGGGCGGCTTCCCGATCGTGGTCAACGGCGAAGTGATCGGCGGCATCGGCCTGAGCGGCGGCAATGGCGAGCAGGACACCGCCGCTGGCGTGGCAGCACTGCAGGCCCTGCAGGAACTGCTTGCCGGCGACGACCTGAAGGTGCTGGCCGAAGCCGATATCAAGAAGTAAATCCAGCACCCGGCGACAGCCCGCAAACCGCGCAAATCACGCGATGCGAAGCGAGCCCCCCAAGCGATGCGAAGCGAGCCGTCAAGGTGTACCAGGCCGTATGGGGCGCCTCGGGATCCGGCGAAAAGAGCGGAAAAGAGGGACCCATGTTTGAGTATCGCCTTAAGGCGATGCGAGTTTGGGTCCCGGCCGCTCTTTTCGCCGGATCCCGAGGGGGTGTCGCCCCATCCGG
>NZ_JBFTNE010000227.1:0-2542 GCF_056397325.1 Cupriavidus sp. 05N39 | reverse complement strand
GCACGGCGGCGGCGCTGACCTGAACGAACATAAAACCTAAACCCACAACAAAAACGCAACGGCGAAAGATACCATAAAAGCACTTTTCCGTTGCGGTATCTGAAGTCTCCGTGCCGTCCCACACGCAACACTTCAGAACATACCAACAGCACTCATAATTATCATTATGTTAAATCGTAGCTACGAGGCTGCCGGGCAATACCTCCTGCCTTGCCTGACGCCGACAGTCAGGCCGTAAGACATCACCTAATTGGCTCTGATGCATCCACCAACAGCCGCCTAGGCCCGTAAATGTACTGCTCCCTACAACTCCATCTCTTCGTCCACGTTGGCTCTTGTCCGTGCCATGTGGATGGACAATCGATCAAGCAGTTCGGGAGTCTCTAGAATCCTGACGCACTGAGCATTCCCTTGCGCACCAGACCGTAGAGGCTTTCGCCGGCCCTTGACATGACCAAGGAGGACAGATGCCGGGCACGCGTATTTGAGCGAGTACAATCGGCGCGCTCGCGCCTGGGCGGAGTGACAACCCCGAGCATGCAACCGGATAACCTTGGCCCGCGCCAAAAAGTGAACTTTAAATCCCTCAATCTTTTCGTGGCCAGCAGCTTTGTGCTTGCTGTTGCCATTGCCGCCGTAGGGGCCGGTGCGCTCCATGAAATGCGCCAGGACGCGTATGCCCGCGCACAGGAAGGGGCCGCCAATCTCTCGCTGATCCTGGAGCACGATATCGCCCGCAATCTGGAAATCTATGAGCTGTCGATGCACTCCGTAATCGACGGCGTCAAAGATCCCGAGATTCTCCGGTTGCCTCCCGCCATCCGCCAGCTAGTGTTGTTTGACCGTTCCACAACCGCAACGGACATGGGCTCCCTGCTGGTGACGGACGAGCAAGGCCACCTTGTGCTCGACTCCCGCTCGATCCCTCCCCGTCCCGTCAATCTTTCTGACCGCGATTACTTCAAGGTGCATCGCGATTCGGCCACTGCCGGACTGTATGTCAGCCAGCCGTTCCAGCCTCGCCTGACGGACGGTGGCCAGTCGATCGGCCTTAGCCGAAGGTTGTCGCACGCAGACGGCAGCTTTGCCGGCATCGTCGTCGGCACGCTGCGTACCCACTACTTCAGGAGGCTGTTCGAAGGGACGAAGCTTGGCCCGGGGGGCACCATCACGCTGCTGCGGGACGATGGCATCGTTCTCATGCGGCGCCCGTATGAGCCAAGCACCATCGGGCGGAGCATTGCCAGCAGCCCGTCCTTCGCTCCGCTTACTCAAGCTTCGCAAGGATCCTATGTCGGCACTGCCGCACTGGATGGCACTGAACGTCTATATAACTTCCACCACGTTACCGGTTTCCCGCTCGTGGTTGTCGTTGGCCTGTCGACCGACTACGTTTATGCGGAATGGCGCAAAAGGGCGTGGCTGTTCGGCGGGCTTATCCTTGCCCTCGACGCCATGCTCATCGCGCTCTCGGTGCTGATTTCCCGGCAGTTCAGGCGCAGGCTGGCGATGGAAAAACACCTGCGGCTCATGGTCAATACGGACGGCCTGACGGGTATCGGCAGCCGGCGCGCCCTGGATGAAGCCGCCGACATTGAATGGCGCCGAGCATGGCGCAACCAGCAGCCCTTGTCCTTGCTCATGATCGATGTCGATCATTTCAAGAACTTCAACGACCACTACGGGCACGCGGGCGGCGACGATGCGCTGGCTGCGGTTGCCCGCTGCATAGCCGACAGTATCCGCAGGCCTGGCGACTATGCCGCCCGCTACGGCGGCGAGGAATTCGCCGTGCTGTTGCCCAACACCGGCATGCAAGGCACCATCGCCGTGGCCGAGAAAATTCGCTCGGCAGTCGAGAGCCTGGCGATCCCAAATTTGGGGAGCGCCAACCAGGTGCTTACAGTCAGCATCGGTGTGGCTATCGCAGAGGACCGCGCGCGTTTCGCTAGCCTGCGGGTCTTCTTCAATGCAAGCGACGAAGCGCTATACGAGGCGAAGGCGTCTGGGCGCAATCGTGTGGCCATCGCCGCGGACGAAGCACGAAGGAGCGTGGCCAAAATCGCGGCCCAGGACGGCTAGAGGGTAAAAGAAAGCCGCGCCCGGCCCGTCCGGCCAGTAACCAGTTGCTGAGGTCAAGGCGCCACGCCTAGGCGCGGGCGCCGGGCTTCCGGCTCTGTCGAGAACTGGATACGCAACTCCTGCAACTGCCGCGCGAGCGCATCGCTTTGACGCTTGCCCTGCTCCTGACGCGCCTGCGTGGCCGCGTGGGCCCGACGCTCGGCGTCCCGCGCTCCGATGTGCGGGCCTGGCGTGTCGCGTAATTGCAGACACCCGGTGTCTGTTGTGTTGGTTTTTGCCCGCCAGACCAAAGCCACCGCGCACCGTGCGCTGGCGCCATTTTCCCCGCCTCGAAAGATTTCTTCCCACGTCCCGCCTGCGTTTGCGGGCGATTCACGCTGACCTGGCCCGCCTTGGCACACTCCATGCGTTTGTACCTCCCGAGCGCAGAAACAATGCTCGAACCAACCGAACCCAAGTC
>NZ_JBFTNE010000226.1:0-2719 GCF_056397325.1 Cupriavidus sp. 05N39 | reverse complement strand
GAATTTGATACATTCTCCACGGGATCGCCACCAGAAAATCCAATGGCAAAATCTGACGCGATAAGCACACGCCCTGAAAATTCGTCACCCTCTCTTCCGCCTAACACTCGAAAAATGTCACTTGCCTCGCACGCGCTGGAAGCCTGCCAAAAACTATTCCCGAAAATCCCAATTATTTTTAGAATAGCCATATATGGCAGTTTCTTCCATCGCTTAATAATCAAAGCTCCCCGAGAGAATTCTCCACGCGGGGCGATAATCAATGGCTTCGAAGGCGCCATACCGAGATATCTAGCCATCAAGGGCTTCAAGGTAAAAACCGGATCAAAAAAACTATTAAGATATTGCACATCATGAGGTATTTCCCTCATTATTCTTGCGATCCCGCCCAATGAACTCGATGCTGGACTCAAATAGAGGACCTGCGCACTCCCAACCTCAACCCACTCATTTACCCTCACACCTTCATAGGGGAGCACATCACCCAAATCACGATCAGTTGTAACAATTCTGAACGTAAACTCTGCACTCAATTGCTCCACCAAATTCGCGATAGTACGAATTGGGCCGCCCGCCCGATAGCCCGGCAAGTAATAATGTATGAATATAAGTATTACCGGTTTCACCTAAAGCCCCCGCCCTCTTCGTAAAATGCAAAAAACTGAGCAAATAAATCAAACAATCAGCCTTAATTAATCACACCTCAATAAATCTAATCTTTCCACATTATTTCATTCTTCCATCAACTACAGATTCAAATATTGATTTCATGCTTGATGACAACACCCTAAATTCGTACCTTTCCACATCCGGGTATCTCGATACCGCCATTGGAAACTCCYTCTCCTGATTTTCCAACAACCAAAAACCAATTCTATCAATGAAATCCCTTTGAAATGAAAATGTCCCACTGAACTCCTTAAGGAGTTCAGTAGTCGAACCGGTCTCTCCAAAATAGATAATTGGTCGGTCCGATCCCAAATAGGAATACGCTTTCAACGGAACCGTTCCCGAAGGCTCTCGCTCCCCTGGTGGCATTAGGAGCAGAAGCAAATCCGCATCTCGCATCAAACTCGCAGCCCCTTCTTGGCTCAAGAGACCGTGATGTACCCAGTTCTCGTAAGTCGATGCGCAATCCCAGTTCCCGGGACCTGCTGTGTGAATTTCCCACTGTTTGCTCATACCAGCGGCATCAATGGAAGCCACGATCCTGCCAATGGCATCTGCCGCAAAGCCATCGTACGCTGACCCAGAATAGATCAGTCGACGACTGCCCTTATTGATATTTTCCTGAGCTCGAACGACTTCTCGGCTTGAAGCAACATCACTTGAATCAAATCCGTTCGTTATGCAGGAAATCTTTCCTGCACTGTCCCCATGTCGAGAGGCAAACCGTTGCTTCACAATGTCCGTATTCACTATAACTGCGGCCGCCTCTCGTAAAACGGACCGCTCTATTCGATACGCACTTTTTTTATGAACCGGAGTTCTCCAATTTATCCTATGGTTTGTGACAAAATCATCCCTGAAATCTGCAACAAATGGGATATTAAACTTAGACGTGATGTAAGGCCCAGCCAACTGCAAGCCGTGAGGCGGACTACTCAAATATACAACTTCAGAATTCGATATTATCTCAATCACGCGATAATTCCGCATCGCCTTACGAACCCACCGAGCTCCGATGTCAGGTATGGCTACTGCCCTGACAAAAATCTTGTCTAAAAACCCACGAGTTTCATGATCCACGTCGGATATCAAAACAATCTCGATCCCCTGATCAGCACAATATTCTTTAAAACCATCATCAACAAAAGCGCAAACAACTTTTACCTGGACTCCTGACTCCGAAAAATACCTAATAAATTTCCTTGTTCGATAGGATCCGGCCAGGGATTTTTCTCGCAAATCATATGCAAAAATTGTAATATTCATCGCCGTTTATATTACATTAAATTATTTATAATAACCCGGACAAAAAATGCCCTATCGACCCACATTAACGGGACCCACAAACTCCGCTCTCGCCCTTCCCCCTGGCAACGGTCTATTTTGCATAATGTACAACCTCCCTCTCCTAAGGAATATTTTTCCACCCAAAAACAGAAGAAGGACAATAACCATATATTGATTTCCTGGCATCGTCCCCAATCTAAAATAGAAAACACCAGATGTCATAAATTGGAAATAGAATGACAGCGCTATTAGGAACGTAACCGGATGATATTTTTTATTATTAAAAAATATCAAACCAAATAAAAATGCGGTAAAAACAGACAGAGTAACCAGCGATGTCCATCCGTACATTGCGTAATAGTCCTTTAAGAATGTGCCAAAGGACCATTCATATGGTACATACCTGACCACATCCGGAACCTTGCCAAAAAGAATGCTCGAAATTAGTGGCAACCGCAAATCAAGACCATAAAACGTAACCTGGGAGGCGATTGTCTCGGCAAACACATATGGCTGCTGCCCGATATAACCCAGGGTCCCGGACACCAAATTTCCTACATCGCCAGACTCAAAGAATCGCTGATACGAAAATACACACAGGAAAGCAATCGCAATGACGCCGAACACTGAAATAACGCGAAATACCTTTTTTTTGGCTCCATCGCTCATCAAATCACGAAAAAGATAAAATCCGAAAAGCATCGTAAGTGCAAAAAATATGGCCCCATCACGTGCCGAAAAACAAATACTCGAGACGAAATAC
>NZ_JBFTNE010000225.1:0-2936 GCF_056397325.1 Cupriavidus sp. 05N39 | reverse complement strand
GAGGTGCAGCACCGTGGCACCGGCGTTGTAGCAGTCAACGGCCTTTTGCACCTGTTCCTCCATCGTCACCGGAATGTCTTCGGGGAAATCCGCCGGCATCCACTCGGGGCCGTAAGGCGCCACGGTGATGACCACTTTGTCCTGGTTCTCGGGGTGCAGGGAATCGTCGAGGAATTGCATGTTTAGTCCTTGTCGGGTTGGGGCAGAGTCAATTGCGTCAGCAGCTCTGCAAAGCTGGCGTCGGAGCGTATCCCGACGTGGTGAGTCACTGCGGGGGTCAGTGCCAAATGCACATCGTTCCAATCGCCCTCGGTCAAGTGGCGGCGCGCCGCCGGGAGCACAACGCCTTCTTCGCGGCCCATGTATTCCCATACCTGGCGGGCATACTGCTCGACGGCCTGGGCTAGCGCCGCAAAGGCGGGGGCGCTGCCGTCGGCTTGCTCCACTTGCGTGGCAAGCTCATCCAGCAGGCTCTGTTGACGCAAGTGCTGGCGGGACAACTCGTCCAGTTCCGCGCGCATGGCCTCGCTGCGCCGGCCCAGGCGGCGGAATAACGTGACCTCCTTGCGCTGCAGCAGCGGATGGACCACCAAGCGAACGTACTCGATCGCCGCCAGCAGCGGAGCCGAGGCCATTGACGCGCCCGGCGGGGGCGGCGTTTCGAGGAGGTTCAGCCAGGCATGCAGCAGCGCGGTCAGGCGCTTGTACTCGCTGTGCAGCAGATCGATAGCCGGAATGGGCGCGGGTACGCAGTTGGCGCCGATTGACAGCACCGGAATGCGGGCATGCACCAGCATGTGGCGGGCAGCGGAGGACAGCTCCGCGAGTTGCCCCGTGCCATGGGCGAGGACAATCGCGTCGCAGCCCGCCTGGTCCGCCGCGGCCAGTAACGCGCGCGCCGGCTGCTCGGCAACGATGCTGGCCACCGTGCTTGTCAAGCCTTGCGCACGCGCTGCCGCATCGGCACGGACGAGTGCCTCGCGGGCCTGCGACGGGCCGCGCGCGCCTGCCGCCTGCGCGTACCGGAAGCTGATGCGCGCGCCGTGGCTGCGAGCCAGTGCGATGGCTTGCGCCGTTGCATTGGCGCCGTGATCGCTAGGATCGACAGGAACAAACAGATGGCGGAACATGTTTCGAGGCCGGTTTCGGGTCAGAGCGAGATGGATGCATTGGCGGGCGCTTGTGCCTGCCGGCGCATGGCATGCATAGCCGTGGATAACCTTGTGATCGCTGCAGGCCCGGGATTGGCGCCTGGCGTCGTCGCGATTGCGTGGTTGGTTGCCGGCATTGCATCACTTTCGTGGTTGTATTGCATGGATTGGATGTTAGGAGCGTGCGGGTGGGAGGCTCCCCCCAGCGGCGGGGGGGAACGGCACAGGGATATCCCTGGGAGCGGCCTTCGACGCGCCTGGCCTGTCTATAATCGCCGGCACTGGCGATCCGCCCCATCCCATCCGGCTCTTCTGCCCATCCACGCGAACGGCATAGCCTGCCGGGCTTATTCGATGACAAATTCCACCAGTGGCACTGGCGTCACAGCATCGGCATTCCCGCTCAAGACCAGTCCACCGCGCGGACCGCGCCACCTCCTTGCGCGCCGACGCCTGCGCTCGGACTGCGAGCACTTTGTCGACAGGCCCGTGACGATCGCGCAAGCGCCTGCCGGCTTCGGCAAGACATCCCTGCTGATCCAGTGGCACCGCGAGTACATCATGCGCGGCAGCGCGGTTGCCTGGCTGTCATTGGACGAGCATGACGATCCGGGGCGCTTGTTGACAGGGCTCGCGAGCGCGATTCGCTCAGGCTGCGGGCGGCCAGCATTCGGCAGACGGCTGCCGGACGGGGATGGATCGTCCCGCGGGCCGCTGGAAGGCTTCACCGCGTGGCTGGCGGAGATTGCGCACGTTGCGCTCGATATCGTCCTGATACTCGATGAAGCCGAGCGGCTGCCGGAATCCAGCCGCGATGCGTTGATCTACCTGCTCAACAACCTGCCACCCAACCTGCGCATCGTGGTGGCGGCCCGGGGCGGGTTCGACACGGTCATCGAGCGGCTGGGCCCCTATGACCAGTGCGTGAAGGTCGATGCCGGGACGCTGCGTTTCCGCCTGGAAGAGACGATCGCACTGATCGGCAGCCACTTCGACGCCAGTGTCGAAGCCGACGCGAGCGCCAGGCTGCATGACGCGACCGAGGGCTGGCCGCTCGGCCTGCAACTCGCGCTGGCCGCAATCACCCATGCGCCCGATCCCGTTGCCGCTATCGATGCCTTCGCCAACAGCACCGGCGGCATGCGCGAGCACTTCGTGACCGCGCTGCTCGCCCGGCTCTCCGATGCGGATACCGGATTCCTGACGCGTATCTCGATTGTGGAGTTGTTGCATGCCGATCTTTGCCGCGCCGTGACGGGGTTGCAGGATGCGAAGGAGCGCCTGCAGCGTCTTATGCATGACACGCCGATGTTTGTCGTCGCGGACCAACATGGCGAGTGGTTCCGCCTGCATGCATTGGCACGCGATGCGCTGCGCGCCCGGCTGACGGACCTCCCGGCGCAGGAACTCGAAGGGATGCACGATCGCGCCATGCACTGGCTTGCCGATCATGGCATGACCGAAGCTGCCGCGCGCCACGCGCTTGCCAGCGGCCAGCGCGAGACCGCCTACGGCCTGGCGCAGCGCTGCCTGCATGAGGCGGCGACGCGCGGTCAATTGTCAGCCGTGCTCGAATGGCTCAAATGGCTGCCCGAGTCCGAACTGGACAAGCATCCACGCCTGCGCCTCGCGGTGGCATGGGCGCTGGCGCTGAGCGAGCGTCATCAGCAGGCCGAGGCGCAAGTGCGCAAAATCCTCCACCACGCGACACCGGACGACGCCATGCGCTACGAGATCGATCTGATCCTGAGCGCCGCCGCCTATTACGCGGACGAGCCGGATTTT
>NZ_JBFTNE010000224.1:0-3916 GCF_056397325.1 Cupriavidus sp. 05N39 | reverse complement strand
CACGCTGAAGGGGGCCTTGTTGGCGCTCTTGCCCTTGATGGCGTTTTCAAGGGCGGCACGGAAATCATCACGGTTCATCAGTTCGGCCATTTGGGGGCTCCTGTGGGCAGCGAGTTCAAGGTTGGGGGACGGCGTGGCGTGGTCCGGAGGTCTCGGCCGCAGAAACCAGCCAAATCCGGGATCCATGTGAATATTGTATACTATCTGCAGTTTTGCGAAAGAGCTTTTTGGGCCAAACTTGCCAAGGCGAGCGATCGCGCATCCGGCCTCGCGCTCACGCGGCTCTGGCTTCACCCGCCGCGGCGATCTGCCTGTAGGCGAAGCCCGCCAGCGCCACGTCTTCCAGACCGACCCCCACCGACTTGTAGATCAGGATGTCGGCGTTGCTGCCGCGTGGTTGCACGCGGCCGGTGACCACATCGGCCAGTTCGACGACCTTGTCGGCGGGCAGCGCGGCGGGGTCGGCCAGCACGATATCGCCGGCTTCGCGCATCGATTGCGGGCGCCATTCCACCACTAGCTTGCTGGCGCGCGAGAGCGCCACATCGTCCAGTTCGCGGGTGTGCGGCAGGCTCGATCCGATCGCCGCGACAAAGGCGCCGGGTTTGAGCGCCTGGCCGGAGAACAGCGGCGTGGTGGAGCGTGACGCGGTGACCACGATGTCGGCTTGCGCCACAGCCTGGTCCGGTTCAGCGAAGGCGACGGGGATGCCGCACCACTGCGCCAGGCGTTCGGGCGTGGCGGCATCCGCATACGGGTCGGACAGCAGGATGCGCTTGAGCGGCAGGGTGGCGGCCAGTTGGCGGGCATGTTGCACGCCTTGCGTGCCGGCGCCGAACAGCGCGAGCACTGCCGCGTCCGGCCGGGCCAGGTGGCGGGCGGCCAGCACCGAGCAGGCCGCGGTGCGCAGCCGGGTAATGGCGCCTGCATCGAAGGAGGCCAGCGGCCGGCCGTCCTCCGTCGAGAAAATCAGGATGACAAAGGAAAACTGCCCCTTGATGGTGGTGTAGACCTTGGCGCCCGCCACCTGCTGCTCGGGAATCACCGCCCCGAGCGTGGACAGCTTGACGCCGCCCGCCTCGGTGCGGATGCGCTCCTGCATGGCGGCCTTGCCTTCGCCAAAGCTGCGGAAGGCGTCCAGCATCACTTGCTGGGCGTCGGCGGCGCTGACGTGGCGGTCGATCATCTCGTCGGTGATATGCAACATGGTGTGTTTCCTGGATTAGCGGGAGAGGATGGGAGATTTCGGGCGCGGGGTTTCAGGCGGGCAGGGCGAGCTTGACCAGCACGCCGATCGCGCCGGCGGTGCAGAGCGCCAGCAGCAGCTTGCGCACGGCCTTGGCCGAGAAGCGGTTCTTGAGGCGGTTCGAGACGGCAAAGCCGACCAGCAGCATGGGCGACAGGCTCAGGCTGAGCCAGAGGTCGCTCAGCCCAAAGCGGCCGGCGGCGGACAGCATGGCCAGCGAGAAGGCCGCACCGGCGCAAAGGATGCAGCCAATGGTGGCGCGCAACTGCGGCGGCGGCAGATGCTGCATGACGATGGCAAAGGGCGGGGCGCCGGCCGAGGTGACCGTGCCCATGAAGCCGGAGGCCGCGCCGGCGAAGGCCATATTCAGTCCGGAAGCCTGCACCCGCCAGCCCAGCAGGCTGAGCGCCACCGCGGCCAGGATCGACAGCGCGAACACCAACGCCAGCAGTTCCGCCGGCAATTGCGTCATCGCAGCCACTGCCACCACCGTGCCTGCGGCGCGGCCCAGAAGGGCATTGCCCGCCGTGCGCCAGGCAATGGCACGGAACTCGCGTAGTGCACCAAGCAAGGAGACGAGGCCACCCATGGCGAGCAGGGGGCCGGGCGCCAGTTGCGGGAAGAACAGCACCGCGACCGGCGCCGACACCATGGAGAAGCCGATCCCGCCTACGCCCTGCAGGCAGGCGCCCACCAGGATCAGGGCGCCCATCATGCCAAATTGCCAGGCCGTTACGCCGGCGGGAAGGAGGGTGGAAATCGTCATGTATGTCTTGTGTGATGCCTGCGTAATCGATCGGTAGGAAGCTGCTGCCTGTCTTTAACGGTATACAGTCTACATAATTTGCAGAAAGAAGGCATCCATTCTGGGTTCTCAACTAACATCCAGCTCCCAAAAGGTGCCTGGAATCCCGCTTATGGCGCGGAAATATAAGGGTTTGCACCGATTTGGGGGGATTCCCTACCCCAAGAAGATTCTGCTTGTTTTGATCTAAGTTAAGAATATAGTATACGTTCATGGGGCAGCCATAGCTCCAGACACGATGGTCTCTACAGACAAAGATCCAAGGGGAATTCATGCAACACGAAGTGGTGATTGGCGCGGCACACTGGATCTACCTATTGGGCGTGGCGGTGATCGTCCTGACCATGATCCTGCGGGCCAACGTGGTCGTACCGTCGATTCTGGGTACGTTCCTGGTGGTGTTCGCGCTGACCGGCAGCCCGGTCTCCGCGCTGGGAGGGATATTTTCGGCAAGCCTGGTGGCGGCCAAGGAGTTGTTCAACATCTTCCTGGTCATCGCCTTCATGACAGCGCTGCTCAATTCGCTGAAGACGCTGCGCTCGGATATCCGGATGGTTGAGCCGTTCCGGCTGGTGATGAAGAACGGCCATTCCGCCTTCTTTATCCTGGCTGGCATTACCTATGTGATTTCGCTGTTTTTCTGGCCCACGCCGGCGGTGCCGCTGGTTTCCGCCATCCTGCTGCCGGCCGCGATCGCCAACTGGCAAGCCCGCGCAAGCGGCGCCGACGAGCGCTTCGAGCAGTCCGGCACCTTCGACAAGGCCGAGATCGCGCGCGGCACCRAGCACGACGAGCCGTTGGCCACCGATTCCAATATCGAGCGAAGCCTGGCCATGGTGGCGTTGCGCCGGGTCAAGTGGTCGAAGTGCTTTGCCGTGGTGACGCCGCTCGCGTTCCTGGCGGTGGTAGCGGTGATGGTGGTGCCCAAGATGGG
Source organism: Cupriavidus sp. 05N39 (assembly GCF_056397325.1). Classification (NCBI taxonomy): domain Bacteria; kingdom Pseudomonadati; phylum Pseudomonadota; class Betaproteobacteria; order Burkholderiales; family Burkholderiaceae; genus Cupriavidus; species Cupriavidus sp. 05N39. The sequence continues at coordinate 931 of NZ_JBFTNE010000224.1, read as the reverse complement.
CAGCGGCCTGCCCGAACTCAAGGGCGGCGATGCCGCAGCGCTGGTTGGCGGGGTTGCGGCGGTGCTGATGATGCTGGCCACGCTGGCCGCCGAAGGCCCCCGCAAGATGCTCGACGTATGTCCGGAGCACATTACGGACGGCTTCGTCTTCGCCTTCAAGGCGATGGGCTCGGTGTTGCCGATTGCCGGCTTCTTCTTCGTCGGCGCCGGCGAAACCGCGGCGCAGATCCTGGGTGTCGGCGCCGGCAAGGCGCCCAGCCTGCTGTTCGAGCTGATCCAGGCGTACCAGCACATGATCCCGGACAACCACGTGCTGGTCGCATTCGGTGTGCTGCTGGTGGGCATGATCACCGGCATCGACGGCTCCGGCTTCGCCGGCCTGCCGCTGACCGGCACGCTGGCCGGCGCGCTGGGTCCGGTGGTGGGCTTCGATTCCGCCACCCTGGCGGCAATCGGGCAGATGGGGGCCGTGTGGACGGGCGGCGGCACGTTGATCGCCTGGTCCTCGCTGATCGCGGTGGCCGGCTTTGCCCGCGTGCCGGTGCTCGACGCGGTGCGCGCCTTGCTGGTGCCGGTGCTGATCGGGCTGGGCGTATCCACCGTTTGCGCCATGTTCCTCTGGCGGTAGCGACACCGCGCGCGACGAAAAACGAGGCCTCCCAAAGCCTCGTTTTTTTTATTTCCGAAAGAGTTGTATACCGTCTTCACAAAAACGGCAGATAGTATACAATCAGATTCAAGGTATCGGATTTACCGGGTTGGGCTGTCTAGCCCGCTCACCTCTCCGGACCACGCCACGCCGTCCCCCAACCTTGAACTCGCTGCCCACAGGAGCCCCCAAATGGCCGAACTGATGAACCGTGATGATTTCCGTGCCGCCCTTGAAAACGCCATCAAGGGCAAGAGCGCCAACAAGGCCCCCTTCAGCGTG
>NZ_JBFTNE010000223.1:0-3094 GCF_056397325.1 Cupriavidus sp. 05N39 | reverse complement strand
ACATGACACAGCGCTTATCTGAAATGGTTGCAGGTTTGAAACAAGGCCGGCGGGTGCGCGTGCCGGAGAGGGCAGCAGTTTAGTGAATCGCGCGGTCCCGCATGGCCAAGGCTCTCAGAAGGCTGCTGCGTGAGCGCACCGCATCGCGATGTGTATCAATGTTGCCTTCCCCGCCAAGCGGCATCAGTCCAATCCCGCGATGACGAGGTCCCCGAAAATGCTTGTCGAGTCTCTGGCCGGGATAGGCCGGCGCATTCAGCCAGATGACCTGCATCCAAATGGGGAGGCTCCAAGCCAGTCCTTTCAAACCGGAAAATACTCCTACTTTTGGCTGAACTCGAGAGGATCAACGGCTGTGTTAGGAGGAAGACGAAAGGGTTACATGTATGAAACATGCCTTAGGTCAGATTTAAATATCTAGCGAACCTTGGTGGGCTTTGTGACCCAAATACCACTGAGAGCAGCGTCGCTCGCCAGCCACAGGGCCAGATTGCCACGCCAAACTGAGGGTCGGGGCGACCGGTTCCCGCGGTGAGAACGCCTGCTCGAGGCGTCCTCGCTCCTGGCCATACCGATCACGGTGAGCTTCATTTGGGACACCTCCCGCTAAGGTGGTTGCACACTCGCCACTTTGGCACAGCGGTGCCCTCGTGCTGAGGCTTCTCTTAGTTCCTCTCGCAGGTGAGCGCCCGTTGCCGGGGGAGGCGTCCATACCATCTTCCCTAGCAAAAGCTTTCTGCCTGAAATGCGTTGTATGCAATGACAGAACACAGAAGATTGCATCACGACGCGCAAGGACTAGCGCCCCCTCAAGGCCGCCACATCACTTGGCGGGAGCACAACCAGCTTTTTTTCGTCCGCTGGCCGTGACCAGGAGTACRGCGGCATCCTAGATGTCGCTAGTGGACACACCGCGCTGCGCGTCAACTGCCCCTCGCCTACTTCGACTGCCTCCTAAAATTTCCGGGCGTCGCTTGCAGCAAGGGTCACCATGTTCTGCGAGAGGCAAGAGGATTGCGAATCTCCGATGTGATGGAGAAAGTCATTGTCCCGTAGCTCGTCGGTCAGCATTTCCTGCATGAAGAATCGGTAGTCCCATTCATCGCCCTTCTCGATCCCAAGCACAATCGGCACTGCCTCAGAGGTGGCGCCGTTTGTTCGGACAGGGATCCGGAGTTTTTAAGTGGAAGCGCTGGGGCAGTCAGGCTGCCGATTTGATCGCTGGCAGCGAGGCGAAGGATGCCTCATCCGGGGTCTGGTCCGCCAGACTGGAATGGGGTCGTCGTTGGTTGTACCAGGTCAGGTAGTTAGCGATAGAGCGCCGCGCATGGCTGACCGAGTCGTAGGCTTTCAGGTAGACCTCCTCATATTTGACGCTGCGCCAAAGGCGTTCAACGAACACGTTGTCGCGCCAACTGCCCTTGCCGTCCATCGACAGCAGGATGCCGCAGTTGAGCACGGCGTCGGTGAACTCCGTGGCGGTGAACTGGCTGCCCTGGTCGGTGTTGACGATCTCCGGCGCGCCGTATTTCGCAAAGGCCTCCTCAAGCGCCTCGACAGCATGGCAACTCTCCAGAGTGATCGCCACCCGGTGGGCCAGTACTTTGCGGCTGGCCCAGTCCACCACCGCCGTCAGATACACGAAGCCCCGCGCCATCGGAATGTAGCTCGTGTCCAGCGCCCACACCTGGTTGGCGCGATCGATCTTCCGGTCGCGCAGTAGGTATGGCCAGATCTTGTGCGCCGCATTCTTGCGACTCGTGTTCGGGCGACGGTACAGCGCCTCGATGCCCATGCGCTTCATCAGCGTGCGCACGTGCCGGCGGCCGACCGGGATGCTCTCCCGTCGCAACAGGCGGGCCAGYATGCGTGCGCCCGCGAAGGGATGCTCCAGATGCAGTTCGTCGATTCGGCGCATCAGCTTCAGATCCGCGTCGCTGACCGGACGCGGCTGGTAGTAGGCGCTCGATCGGGCAATGCCGACCAGCTTGACCTGGCGGCTCACCGGCAGCGGGTGATCGCGGTCAATCATCGCTTTCCGCTCAGCAATCCCGCTTTGCTGAGCGCGCTTTCTAAAAAATCATTCTCCAGCGTCAACTGGCCGATCTTTGCATGTAGCGCCTTCACGTCCACCGGCGGCTCGGCCGCAGTCTTGGCTTTGCCGCCGAACACGTCCGCAGCATGCTCCGCCAACTGCTGCTTCCACTCCGTGATCTGGCTCGGGTGCACGTCATACTGCTGGGCCAGCTCCGCCAACGTCTTGTCGCCCTTGAGCGCGGCCATGGCCACCTTGGCCTTGAAGGTCGCCGAGTGGGTCCGTCTGTTTCGTTTCGTCATCTTCTGGGTCCTTTATGCTCGCCATTATGGCTGGCTCAGGCCCCAGCTTTTCCACTTAGCCGACTGTCCGAATTTCCGCGGCCACCTCTCTCTTCCCGCTTTCAGAAGTCGATAGTCGCTCAAACCGCGAGCCAGACAGACCCCACTGCGTGAACTCTCCCGCGCCCTTCTTGTGGATTGCGCTCACAATCGTGTTCGCAAGGTGGGCCAGGACGGTCTACACGGTCGTCTTGTCCAACTCAGTCGCGGCGACTAGGTGTGCGAGTAGGCTCGACTTGTTGAACGGACAGGATCGAACCGATGGCGCCATTCGACCGAGACGATGATCAATCGGGGGGCAGCACATCGACCTACGCTTCGTTGGTTGGAGGACCACACTGCTTTTATTTAGGCCTAATGAAGAGACAAAGTCGACTTGGCGAATTTGTTTGCCGAAGAACTAACGCTTTTGCGCACTCCGCATCCAAATCACGTGATCAATCAGGAGGTGGAGGGCGACACGCAGGGCGTTTGGGATGGTCGACGCCTGCAGCAGTTGCTCGGCAATCTGGTGGTAAATGCAATCAAGTACGGCACAACGGACGAGCCAGTGCGAGTGGTTGTGACCGGCGACGAGAAGGAAGTTCGTTTTGAGGTCAGGAATAGTGGGCAAGCCATCGAGCAATCGACCCTTGCTCAACTCTTTGACCCTCTAAAGCGAGCCCCCGTGCATGAGAGTAGCCATACAGCCGATGGCAGCCTTGGACTGGGCCTGTAC
>NZ_JBFTNE010000222.1:0-3113 GCF_056397325.1 Cupriavidus sp. 05N39 | reverse complement strand
TCCAAACTGTTGTACTTCAACGATGATCTGCGTTTTCATTGACGGCACATGTTCGTCCATCTCAACAACATCAAGGTGCAGACGAAGCGGCCTTTCGATCTTGATTTCCATTTCTTAATTTACTCTCCGACGGGAAGTGCATGGATAAGGGCCGGAATTTGCCCCGGTTGCCGCGGGGGCGCAAACTTCAGCTCCCAGCCACCAACATTCAATAATTGGTTATATGGCACCCCACCTTGGGTCGCCGTGTTCACCGCTCCCTGCAAGCTCGCAAGTTGCTGTTGCGTCGTTAGCCGGACAACACCCGGAGGATTGCTCGTTGCGATCATCTGGGCGTACTCCGCCAAATGCTCCGTTGCATTTCCATGCACCCAAACACTTTGCCCATTGGGCAGCGACATCTCAAAGGACTTTGGAATCACGGAACCAGGATAAGTCGACTGTGTCGCTGTTATCGCATCCCATACCGTCCCTGTTGCCCCACTGCTTGTGGCAAGCCGCTCGCCCAAAACTTTCGCAGCATCGACTGGAACAACCTTCGTCACACCCAAYAGGCCAATACCTTTGAGTGTACCCGTCAGCAACCCCTTGACCAGCCCCGTTCCGATCAAATCATCGGGCGCAAATGCTGGCACCTCAAGGCCCTGCGCCTTGGACTGCGCAATTTGCCAGCTCTTGTCCAAGACCTGGCAATCCACGCTGCCGCCACCTGCACCGCAGCCGTAGGCAGCCTTCTGGCCCTGAATCCAGTTCGCAAGCGCTTGGCAACGGCTTCCCTCGCAACTACTCAGTCCATCGGTCAGCTGAGCGTTGTTCTTACGGTCAGTTTCCGAGTAGATATTGGCGGACGCACACGAGGACCAGACGCCATTCGCACATTCCCGATTGGCCTTTTCAAGCGCTTGCCGCTCCGGCTTGCTACTCAGGTAGTTGTTAAGGGCCTCGTTCTGTGCAGCGCCAGCCGCGGCCAGTCCCTCCTGCTCAAACGCTGCCGCCAGCCCGCCTCCCGTCAGCATGGCAACCGCTGTCACCACAACCCGGTTTAGCGTGTTTTCACGGTCTGCATTCGTCGTGACGCCCAACGCCCCGCCAACCAGCGGCGATATCACTGCGCCGGTTGCGCCGCCAATCGCCCCTGACGCACAGTCCCCGCTGCCGGCCGCGCCCGCGACACAGCCGAGCGCCGCATGGCTGAGAATGTTCTGGAAGGAGCCTGGATCRGTGTTCGCACCGATACTRTTGGCTCCCAGCGCCGCCGCCTGTGCCACCAGGCTGCCCTTGAGCGCATTGCCGAAGCTGCCACCGTTGAACGCCGTACTGACGCCAGCATTGATCAAGCCCGTGCCMACGAAGCCCRCGGCTTGCTGAGCGAGCGTCCCCGTCGCGCCATCCTGCGCCGCCTGCAAGACACCACCGATGCTGTTCGTGCCAGCGAGGTTTGCCAGGGTACTCGTTCCCTTCAGGGACTCCCCCCATGCACTCACCCCGAAGCTGCTGCCGTCGAAGGTGATGCCATTGGTCAAGCCGGCCGTGATCGCGCCAATGGCACCCGCGGTTGCCAGCTTCCCGAAATYCAGGCCCTGCCCCGAAGCAAGTTGGCTGAAGGCACTGCCCGCCATGCTCGAGAGCGCGGCCACAGCCATCGCCTGGCCGAGCGTCAGCGTCGAGAGGGTCGCGCCCAGGGCGGTTGCCGCAGCCCCCGCCGTCRCGATCGAGATGGCCACCGCGGCYACCATCATCACGATCTGGGCTAGCGGCCCGAACCCCTTCTTCTCCTTGATGAACCGCGTGTGGATGTCGTCGGCKACCGTGCCCTCGGTGTAGTTCAGCCCGAGRTTGGCCTTCAGCTGATTGACTAGAGCCACGGTTGCGGCCTCGTCCACCCTGCCGTCGGCGCCGCGAATCAGGAACGCATCGTTGACCGCATTGATGCTGTCCGCCTCGATGTTCATGTGCATTGCGCTCATGAACCCGCCCGGCTGCACCACCGTCCCGGTGATCACGCTCCAGCCGCCCTGCACCCGGTAGGCCGACGTGCCGATGTCCACCATGTTGGGGGCCGCATCGATACTGCCCGCCTTCACGTTCAGCGTGTCGCCCGCCGTGATCACCCCGCTGTTGCGCAGTTGGCCCGCGATGTCCAGCGAGACGTTGTCGCCGGCGATGGTGCCGCCGGTCGGCTTGGTCAGCGCCAGCGCATAGCCTTCCGGCAGGTACACCTGCGGCACCAGTGCATTGACCGTCTGGCACGCCGTGCTCGCTACGTGCCGATCTCCCCGCCAGAAGCGACGAATCCAGCCGAAGCGGGGTTCGTTTGATACTGCTTGTCGGCTACAGACGGATCTTTATTTCATACTCTGGCCCCAGCTCCATTCTTAACCGGTCGGCAAGAAGATAACCTTCTTGCTTGAACTGGGCCTCCACCGCGGCATTTTCGAATCCGGAATCCGGCGGATAGTCCATGTTTAGGGTTTCGTCGTACTGGCGTGCCCAATTGGCAAGCTTCGTCTTAAGGTCCTGCCAGATTGGCAATCCCTCCGGATCAATATTGCCGACCTCGCCGGGCGATGCCTCCCACAGCGGGAAGCATTGATAGTCTGCCATCAGTTTGATCGCTCTCATTTCACACGTCCCGCAGGGTTCGCACCAAGGCCCGGAATAAGCACCATGGTCCAGCAACTATCACCAGCGTCAGAACTCCTCGAACTGACGTTTCACATGCGCAAAGGTATCGTCATCAATCGATGAGCGGAACGTGGCTGTAGATATTGCACCCGATACGTCGACCTTCTTCATTTCCCACAATATATATGGCTTTCCATTGACTACGCCGAGCCTCAAGACGAAGTGACCTCCCATATCCACAAGATTGGCTTCTCTCACCTCCAGACTGCTTAGGCCCTCGACAAACGTGTCCCAAACGGTGCAGTCAAACCACGAACTCCCGTAATACTCCAACCTGTGTCCAAACTGTTGTACTTCAACGATGATCTGCGTTTTCATTGACGGCACATGTTCGTCCATCTCAACAACATCAAGGTGCAGACGAAGCGGCCTTTCGATCTTGATTTCCATTTCTTAATTTACTCTCCGACGGGAAGTGCATGGATAAG
>NZ_JBFTNE010000221.1:0-3118 GCF_056397325.1 Cupriavidus sp. 05N39 | reverse complement strand
CTGCCCGCACCGCGCCGCCGCCGCGGCCCAGGGCGGCGGGCGCTTCCGCGACCACCTGCGTGCCCACCTTGACGTCGCCCACCACCGCGCCCGCATCCTCCGGCTCGCCCGCGCCTTCGAAGCCGGCCAGCGGCGCGCCGAGATGCACGATCTCGCCGGCCGCGGCAAACAGCCTGGCGACCTGTCCGGCGTAGGGAGAGGGAATCTCGACGATGGCCTTGGCGGTCTCGACCGAAACCAGCGGTTGGTCGGCGGCCACCGTGTCGCCGGGCTTGACGTGCCACTCGGTGATCTCGGCTTCCTGCAGGCCTTCGCCCAGGTCGGGCAACTTGAAGATTTTCATCGAAGCTCCCAGGAACGACTTCAGGCGGCCATGGCCCTGCGCGCCGCGTCGGCAATCCGCGCCACGCTGGGCAGGTACTGGTATTCGAGCCTGGCCATCGGCACTACCGTGTCGTAGCCGGTGACGCGCTGCACCGGCGCGGACAGCGAATACAGCCCGGCGTCGGCCAGGTTCGCCGCGATCTCGGCGCCAAAGCCGGCGCTGCGCGGCGCTTCGTGGACGATGACGCAGCGGCCCGTTTTGCCGACCGACTCCAGGATGGTGCCCATGTCGAGCGGCTTGAGCGTGGCGACGTCGATGACGGCGGCGGAGATGCCTTCGTCCAGCAGCAGGTCGGCGGCGGCCTGCGTCTCCTGCAGCATCGCGCCCCAGCTCACCAGCGTGATGTCGTCGCCGTCGCGCAGCGTGAAGCAGACATCGAGCGGCAGCGCCTCGCCGTTGTCCTGCACCTCCTGGCGGAACAGCCGGTAGAGCCGGGTCGGTTCGAGGAACACCACCGGGTCGGGGTCGCGCATGGCCGCCAGCAGCAGGCCGTAGGCACGCGCCGGCGACGACGGGATCACCACCCGCAGGCCCGGCATATGCGCGAACATCGCCTCGGGACTCTCCGAGTGATGCTCCGGCGCGTGGATGCCAGCCCCGAAAGGCGAACGCAGCACCATCGGGCAGCTCAGCCTGCCGCGCGTGCGGTGGCGCAGGCGACCGGCGTGGTTGATGATGTGGTCGATGGCGGGGTAGATAAAGCCGGTGAACTGGATTTCCGCCACCGGCGCCAGGCCCATCGCCGCCATGCCGACGGCGGCGCCGGCGATGGCGGACTCGGCCAGCGGCGTGTCGATTACGCGCTGCGCGCCGAAGCGCGCCTGCAGCCCGGCCGTCGCGCGGAACACGCCCCCGTTGACGCCGATGTCCTCGCCCAGGAGCACCACGCGCGGGTCGTGCTCCAGTTCATAGGCCAGCGCATGGTTGACGGCTTCGACAAGATGGATTTCAGCCATGATCGCTCTCGCTTGCCGGCGCGTTCGGTGCGAAGCGCCGCGCCGTGTCCACTTGCGTATCCAGCGCTTCGGGCAGGCTGGCATAGAGGTAATCGAACATTGCTGCCGTGTCCGGCGGGGGGATCGCCAGGTAGGCCTCCACCGCGGCGGCAACCTCGCCCGCGCAAGCCTTGGCTAGCTGCTCTTCGCGCGCCGCGTCCCAGGCGCCCAGCCGCAACAGGTAGTTGCGCAGCCTGGCAACCGGTTCGAGCAGCCAGTGCTGCCTGACCTGATCGCTTTCGCGGTAACGCGAGGCATCGTCGGCCGTGGTGTGGTCGCCGAGCCGGTAGGTGATCGCCTCGATCAGCGTGGCCCCGCCGCCGGCGCGCGCCCGTTCGAGCGCTTCGAGTGTCATCTGGCGCACTGCGACGACATCGTTGCCATCCACCTGCAGGCCGGGGATGCCGGCCGCGATGGCCTTTTGCGCCAGCGTTTGCGCGGCGGTCTGCTGGCTGCGGGGCATGGAGATGGCCCACTGGTTATTGTTGACCACCAGCACCAGCGGCGCGTGCCAGGCACCGGCCATATTCATGCCTTCGTAGAAATCGCCTTTCGAGGTGCCGCCGTCGCCGAGCAGGCAGACCGCTGCGCGCGGCTCCGCGCGCAGCTTCATGGCATAGGCGATGCCAGCGGCATGGCAGACCTGGTTGGCGATGGGCACGCAGTTGGGGAAGTCATGCGGCGCCGCCGCAAAGAAATTGCCGCGCTCGTCGCCGCCCCAGTACAGCAGGCTCTCGGTCATCGAGACGCCGCGCTGGAACTGCGCGGCATGATCGCGGTAGGACGGCACCAGCACGTCCTCCGGCCGCATCGCGCTGGCCACGCCGACGCCGACTGCCTCCTGGCCCAGCGCGGAGGCAAACGTACCGATCTGGCCGGTGCGCTGCAGTGCAATGGCCTTCAGGTCGAACTGGCGCGTCAGCACCATGGCCCGGTACAGCGGCACCAGCGCCTCGGGATCGAGCGCAAAGGCCGGTAGCGCCTGGGTCGGCTCACCTTGTGGGTCGAGAAACTGCGTGTACCCGATTTCGAATGTCGCGACGGTCGCCATGGCATGCCCTTTGTTCTTGTGTTCCAGTGGTTGCACTGGGGGCTGTCTTCTTCCGGTGCGCGTCCCGGCCACGAGCCACGATGCGCATGCTCCAACTGCGATTCAGTGTTTGGGGCCTTTCATCGCCTCGGCTTCCATGGCCGCGATCCGCTCCTCGCCGGCCTCGATCGGATCCATCTCGTCGTCGACCGCACCCGCCGCGCGCTCGGCGGCCGCTTTCCCTTCACCGTCGTCGGGCTCGAAGTCCTCGTCCTCGTTGCTCGGCGGCCGCAACATATCCGCGAGCATCGCGGCCAGCTCAGGTGTATCCCATGGCGCACTACGTTGTTTTTGCTTCTTGATGTAGTGCCTGACTTCCGCATCCTGTTCCGGGGTCAGGGGAAGACCACGGAAGGTGCGTTGAGGGTCAATGCCGTCCATCATGCCACTCCGGAGGGTTGTCTCGTTTTCAGTGTAATCCTATTGCAGTGGTTGGGGCGATTGAGGGGAGTGCGGCAATGTGGGGTAACGTCCGGTAGCTTGCMGCCTGACCTGTCTTACCTCCAAGATCTGTTCCTGGTGAAAACCCTAGGAAAATCGGGCTTGCTCATGCACGGAAGCGAGGGCTAAACTATTTCATATAGCGAATACAAGTTCGCAATCCGAATAAACAACAAGGGTCCCCAAGACCCGGACAGGAACAAGAGG
>NZ_JBFTNE010000220.1:0-3285 GCF_056397325.1 Cupriavidus sp. 05N39 | reverse complement strand
GCACGCCGCAGGCGGCGCGCTTGTTGCGGGCCTGGGTGGCGACAACGCGGTGGCCGGCGCAGTCGGTGCGGGTGCGTCGTCGCTGGCTGCGCCCAAGCTTCAAGAGCTTGGCAATGCTGTGTCAGAGAGCACGGATACTGGCAATGCGGGGCTGAATGAAGCGCTCGGGAATGTGGCGGCGAACATTGCAGCGGGTGGCATTGGTGCCGTTGTGGGTGGTGGGTCGGGTGCGGCGGCGGCCGCGAATGTGGATCGGTTCAATCGGCAGTTGCATCCAGATGAGCAGAAGTGGATCAAAGACAATGCCAAGGCTTTCGCACAGCGGCTCAATGGCGGGCAAGCTCCGTCCGATGCTCAGGTTGCCGACGCCGAGGAGCGCCTTGCACAACAGAGCTTTCGTCAAGTGCAGAATGGCGTTGGCGGTGCATGGGATCAAGCGGCGAGTAGCTTTCTGAGTCAGGGTCACGGAATGACCCCATCGGATGGCACGAGTGGGCCGGGCTACATGTTCTTCGCAACAGACGCGCAAAAAGCCGATGCAGGCATTTACTCGAAATACCTGCCGCAAGATCGAATCAACAACTTCTATGCAGACAACGGCCTGACTCAGCCGACTGCAGGTCAAGTTGCGTCGGCAGTAGCTAGAGAACAGTCCCTCGACAATAAGATCGGCGCCGCCGTCATTGCAGCATCTGTTGGCGCACTCGCCGCAATTGGTACCCCGGCCGTAGCCGCAGGCAGCACCGCAACGCTTGTAGCGATTGGGGCGGTCGGCGGCGGGGGCTTTGATGCCGCAGGACAGTTCGCGCAGGACGGCAAAGTCAACCCGACTCAGTCGGCCTTTGCGTCGGCAACCGGTGCACTGACTGCGCCAATTGGTGCCGCAACTGGCTTTACTGGCAATATGTTTCTCGGTGGCGCAACCAATATTTTGAATACAACCTTCAATAATACGTACTATGGAAAGAATGATAGCCCCCTACTGGCGGGTGCCGTAGGGTCGATCTTTGGAGGATTAGGCTGGCTCGCTGGAACCGCCACAACAACTATTTTTGGACAGAACGCACCCAAGCTAATTTACCCTGGTGGCTCGGTCAATCCAGCGGTTCCCGCTATTCTTCAGGGATTTCCCAATCCGCTACCTGGCTACGCTGGTGCGACAGCAGGTTCGACGATACAAGGAGGCGGATCCTTCGTGCCCGGCAAGGAAATGAAAAAATGAGCAGAAAGCTAGATGCATTATTGCGAGAGCGCACATGGCGCGGCGTTATCAGTAGAACTGTTTGCACAATTCTCCTTGTCGTACTTGTTGCATGGCTTCCGGAAATTGTAATCTGGGGAGAAGCAACTATATTTAAACGTCATATTATTATAGACCAAAATAAATATTCAATTTTTCGGATTACTTCCGGACTATTTGTAATAATCATCTTCACTCGAGAGGCGATTACCATCCGGTCTATATTAAAAAATAGAAACAATGAAAACGGGCCATCCTTACCAACACCAAGAAAAATGAATGGAAAATGAGAACACGACATTTCATCAAAATCTCAAGTGGATTACTTTCCCCTTGGCTAATGCAAATTCCACTTATAACGCTTTGGCTTCTTAAATTTAATGTTTCATCAAGATATTTTTTTGCGATGACCATATTTTGCTCGATATGGTCTATTGGAATATCGATATGGCATGCAATACTATTTCGAAAGCGCTCACAGTCAAATCGAATTCACCACGATAATTGGAGCCGAGGCCGGCGTATTAATCAACACTTATTTCATCAACACCAGAATTAATATAGAAAAATCAAATATAGATTAAATTTAATGATCAGATTATTTTTGTTCTTTATTTTAGTAATATCGATTTCACTCATAGGCGTTGCATCAATCAAGATTTTCATTGTTCTCTTGACGCAATTTTGGTACGCCGCAGAATATCCATGGAGTATGGATGATCTCCGATTTATTATCACTCGAGGATTACTTATGAGCGCTATTTTCTGCACCCTCGGATTAATATGGCACATAAAAGGAAAAAGATAGCGCGACATAAAATAGGATCGACAGAAAAAACCATAATTGATCTTCGTAAATTCGCGAGTCGGCATGAGAAAGTCCATAGTTGGTGTCTCGTACGGCCTTGGCCAGGGCAATGCCGGCTTCGGCGTATCGGCCTCCGCTTCCAAAGCAAAGGGCAACTCGGACAGCCAGGGCATCTCGCAAGCCAACAGCCATGTGAACGGCCGCGAGTCGGTCACCTTCGTGTCGGGCAACGACACCAATGTCCTCGGCGGCATGGTCGCTGGCGGCAAGGTGACCGGGAGTGCCGGCGGCAACCTCAATATCGCCAGCCGCCAGGAAACCGAGGAGATGCGTGCCAGGCAGCAGAGCATGGGGGGTGGTATCAGCATCAGCCAGGCCGGCGCTACCGGCAGCCTCTCCGCGAGCCTGGGCAAGGCCAATGGCAGCTACGCCAACGTCAGCGAGCAGTCCGGCATCCAGGCCGGCAAGGACGGTTTCGATATCACCGTCAAGGGCAATACCGACCTGCATGGCGCGGTCATCGCCAGCGAGGCAGGCAAGGACAAGAACAGCCTGACCACCGGCACGCTCACCTGGAGCGACATCGCCAACCACTCGGACTACAGCGCGACTTCCGCKGGCCTCWCGGCAGGCGGGGCACTTGGCGCACCCWCCGGTCAGAGCAACAGCGGCCAGACCTCCGGCAAGAACACCGGCGGCATCAACCCGATGATCCCGCAGCACGAGAGCGGCAGCCAGGACGGCGCGGCACGCAGCGCAGTGGCCGGAGGCRCCATCACCATCAAGGACCAGGCCAACCAGAAGCAGGACCTGGCCGACCTGCGGCGGGACACCGCCGGCACCAACAGCACGGTCGGCAAGAACCCCAACCTGGACCAGGTGCTGAACAAGCAGTCCGACATGATGGCCGCCGCCCAGGCCGCCGGCGAGGCGGTCGCCAAGACGGTGGGCGACGTGGCCGGCGCCAAGGAAAAGGAGGCGCGCGCGAATGCCAGGGCCGCCCATGACGCCGGGGATAGCGAGATGGAACACAAGTACCTTGCCGACGCGAAGCAATGGGAGGAAGGCGGCGACTACCGTGCGGCGCTGCACGCCGCAGGCGGCGCGCTTGTTGCGGGCCTGGGTGGCGACAACGCGGTGGCCGGCGCAGTCGGTGCGGGTGCGTCGTCGCTGGCTGCGCCCAAGCTTCAAGAGCTTGGCAATGCTGTGTCAGAGAGCACGGATACTACTGGCAATG